>NZ_JACJQS010000010.1:0-126948 GCF_014696755.1 Anabaena sp. FACHB-1391
AACAGGATGTTTTTTAGGAAATATAGGTTTTTGTGAATGATAGAAAATATATTTTCCTGATAAAATTGTCAGAATCAGGATGTCCAGGATTAGAGGATTAACAGGATGTTTTTTAGGAAATATAGGTTTTTGTGAATGATAGAAAATATATTTTCCTGATAAAATTGTCAGAATCAGGATGTCCAGGATTAGAGGATTAACAGGATGTTTTTGAGGAAATATAGGTTTTTGTGAATGATAGAAAATATATTTTGCTCATAAAATTGTCAGAATCAGGATATCCAGGATTAGAGGATTAACAGGATGTTTTTGAGAAAATACAAGTTTTTGTGAATGATAGAAAATATATTTTGCTCATAAAATTGTCAGAATCAGGATGTCGAGGATTAGAGGATTAACAGGATGTTTTTGAGAAAATACAAGTTTTTGTGAATGATAGAAAATATATTTTCCTGATAAAATTGTCAGAATCAGGATATCCAGGATTAGAGGATTAACAGGATGTTTTTGAGGAAATATAGGTTTTTGTGAATGATAGAAAATATATTTTTCTCATAAAATTGTCAGAATCAGGATATCCAGGATTAGAGGATTAACAGGATGTTTTTGAGGAAATATAGGTTTTTGTGAATGATAGAAAATATATTTTCCTGATAAAATTGTCAGAATCAGGATGTCCAGGATTAGAGGATTAACAGGATGTTTTTGAGGAAATATAGGTTTTTGTGAATGATAGAAAATATATTTTTCTCATAAAATTGTCAGAATCAGGATATCCAAGATTAGAGGATTAACAGGATGTTTTTGAGGAAATATAGGTTTTTGTGAATGATAGAAAATATATTTTTCTCATAAAATTGTCAGAATCAAGAATATATTTTCCTCCAAATCATAAATTATCATCATTAACTATTCACAGAAAATCTACAAATAACAATCCTGTACATCCTTAAATCCTGGTTATTATCTCGACTTCGCTCGATAACCACCTGATTCTGACAACCACCACAAACAATTTCCAAATAATTAATCGGTTTAAACGGACTATTGACATAGACCATTGCTAATAAAACCTTATCAATGACTACTTTAACCGCCAAATCTTGATAGTGTCGTCACTACTCCCACTAGCCAAGGTTTGACCATCGGGGCTGTATGCTACTGACTGAACAAACCAAAAATGATCTTCAAGGGTTTGCAGTAGCTTTCCCGTTTTTACATTCCACAGTTTAATAGTCTTGTCATAACTCCCACTAGCGACTGTTTGACCATCAGGGCTGTATGCTACTGAAGTAACCGCGTTAGAATGACCTTCAAGGGTTTGCAGTAGCTCTCCCGTGTTTACATTCCACAGTTTGATAGTGCTGTCACTACTCCCACTAGCCAGGGTTTGACCATCGGGGCTGTATGCTACTGAATTAGCCGAGTAGTAAGAATGACCTTCAAGGGTTTGCAGCAGGTTTCCCGTTTTTATATCCCACAGTTTGATAGTCTTGTCATCAGCACTGGCCAGAGTTTGACCATCGGGGCTGTATGCTACTGAGCTAACCTGGTTAAAATGACCTTTGAGGGTTTGCAGTAGCTTTCCCGTTTTTACATTCCACAGTTTGATATCATCACCTTCACTAGCCAGGGTTTGACCATCGGGGCTGTAGTAACTTCCACTAGCCAGGGTTTGACCATCGGGGCTGTATGCTACTGAAGTAACCCACTTAGAATGACCTTTGAGGGTTTGCAGTAGCTTTCCCGTTTTTACATTCCACAGTTTAATAGTCTTGTCATAACTCCCACTAGCCAGGGTTTGACCATCGGGGCTGTATGCTACTGAAGTAACCCCCTCAGAATGACCTTTGAGGGTTTGCAGTAGCTTTCCCGTTTTTACATTCCACAGTTTGATAGTCTTATCCTCACCTCCACCACTGGCCAGGGTTTGACCATTGGGACTGTATGCTACTGACCTAACCGAGTCAGGATGACCTTCAAGGGTTTTTTCTAAAGAGATACTACTAGGTAAATTTGCAATTGATGTGGGACTTGGTGGATATGAATCATAATAGATTTTAGATAATATCACTAATGCTGGTGTAATTATTAAAAATAATATAGCCATTAAAATTACATATTGACTCTGAAGTGTAGAAACTGGTGGTTGTGAAACCTGAGATGGATTTTGCTGGACTGGTGCTTTATTAATAGATGCTACAACCTGCCAAATCTTGATAGTGTTGTCATAACTCTCACTAGCTAAAGTTTGACCATCGGGGCTGTATGCTACTGAATAAACTGAGTCAGAATTAGCAGTGAGGGTTTGCAGTAGGTTTCCCGTTTTTACATTCCACAGTTTGATAGTCTTGTCACTACTCCCACTAGCCAGAGTTCGACCATCAGGGCTGTATGCTACTGAATAAACTGAGTCAGAATGACCTTTGAGGGTTTGCAGTAGGTTTCCCGTGTTTACATTCCACAGTTTAATAGTCTTGTCACTACTCCCACTAGCGACCGTTTGACCATCGGGGCTGTATGCTACTGAATTAACCCAGTGAGAATGACCTTCAAAGGTTTGCAGTAGGTTTCCCGTTTTTACATTCCACAGTTTGATAGTGCTGTCACTACTCCCACTAGCCAGGGTTTGACCATCGGGGCTGTATGCTACTGAATAAACCCACTCAGAATGACCTTTGAGGGTTTGCAGTAGGTTTCCCGTGTTTACATTCCACAGTTTGATAGTCTTGTCATCACTCCCACTAGCCAGGGTTTGACCATCGGGGCTGTATGCTACTGAATAAACCCAGTTAGAATGACCTTTGAGGGTTTGCAGTAGGTTTCCCGTTTTTACATTCCACAGTTTGATAGTCTTGTCACCACTCCCACTAGCCAAGGTTTGACCATCGGGGCTGTATGCTACTGAATTAACCAAACTTGAATGACCAGTGAGGGTTTGCAGTAACTTTCCTGTGTTTACATTCCACAGTTTGATAGTTTTGTCCCAACTCGCACTGGCCAGGGTTTGACCATCGGGGCTGTATGCTACTGAATAAACCAAACTTGAATGACCAGTGAGGGTTTGGAGGAGGTTTCCTATGAATTGATTACTATTAACTTGTGTTTGTGATGTTGATTCCACCACAGCAGATGAATTTGCTTTGACAACATGAGGAAAAATATCAACACCAAGATTTGTAGAGCGATCGCACCAATAACAATTACCAAAGGTTCTACTATAATAATGACTGTCTACTCTGCCACAAATAGTTAAATTATCATTCCCTGTTCTTAAAGCCTCCAGCCACTCCCTAGCTGTGGGGCGTAAATTGGGGTAATTATGACCATCATTAAAGCATTTTAGAAAACATTGCTGAATCTCTGGATGGACAATCTCTAGGGGAATTGTTCTTGCTGCTGCTACAATTAAATTATTTGACCCATTCACCCATAAACCCCGACGGATAAGTTCATTAGGTTCTGGAGTTTCTCCTGCACCTGTCCATTTTCCTTGAAAGGGACTATTACCACCAAATAATAATTGATAGATAATTACCCCTAACCGGAATCTATCATGTATTTCCGTTTGCTCAATAATATCAAAATCTTTTCCCATTAGTTCTGGTGGTGTATATCCTTCTGAACCAACTAAACAACGATAAACCTTACTATTGTTGGGATTTTTAACTTGAAAAGAATCTGTATCAATAATTGAAGGTAAAGCCCGATTATTGACTAAAATATTTTGTGGTTTAATATCTCCCAACACATAACCAGCAGCGTGCAGGGCTTCAATAATGGAAACAATATTTAGCGCCGTTGTGTGCAGAAACCGCCAATCAATCTCTAGTTTCAAAGTTTGACGACGACGGGGATTATAAACATCAATAAGTTCTTTTCCATTCTTAATTTCTGGCATTAAAAAGCCTATAATATCACCCTGAGCATTTTTCAAAACTGACTTAGGCCAAGCAAAGGAAACATGATGAAGATGGGAATTTGGTTCTGTGGGTGGGTGGTCTATCATTACTGCTAATTTTTGCACCCGTTCAGGTGTGGGAAAATGGTATATTTTCGCTAAATAACCATTTTCATTAGTTCGCCAAATTTTGGCTTCACCACTATGAGCAATCTCTTTTAAGAGAGTAATTGATTTTCCTGTACTGGCACAAGTAAGAACTGTCATAGAATTTTAATTAGATTTTAATTAGATGGGTTGAGATAAACATCAAATGGTATTGTTGACTAGGACGGGCTAGAAGCCCATCCCACAATAAATATATAACTCTGGTGAGGTGGGCATCCTGCCCGCTCATCTTGTTGACTAGGACGGGCTAGAAGCCCATTCCACAATAAATATATAACTCTGGTGAGGTGGGCATCCTGCTCGCTCATCTTGTTGACTAGGACGGGCTAGAAGCCCATCCCACAATAAATATATAACTCTTGTGGGGTGGGCATCCTGCCGTTGACTAGGACGGGCTAGAAGCCCATCCCACAATAAATATATAACTCTTATGAGGTGGGCCTCCTGCTCGCTCATCTTGTTGACTAGGACGGGCTAGAAGCCCATCCCACAATAAATATATAACTCTTGTGGGGTGGGCATCCTGCTCGCTCATCTTGTTGACTAGGACGGGCTAGAAGCCCATCCCACAATAAATATATAACTCTTGTGAGGTGGGCCTCCTGCCCGCTCATCTTGTTGACTAGGACGGGCTAGAAGCCCATCCCACAATAAATATATAACTCTTGTGGGGTGGGCATCCTGCCGTTGACTAGGACGGGCTAGAAGCCCATCCCACAATAAATATATAACTCTTGTGAGGTGGGCATCCTGCCCGCCCATCATTTAATTGTCTCTGCGGGTTAGAAGCCCATTCCACAATAAATATATAACTCTTGTGGGGTGGGCATCCTGCCCGCCCATCATTTAATTGTCTCTGCGGGTTAGAAGCCCATTCCACAATAAATATATAACTCTTGTGAGGTGGGCCTCCTGCCCGCCCATCATTTAATTGTCTCTGCGGGTTAGAAGCCCATTCCACAATAAATATATAACTCTTGTGAGGTGGGCCTCCTGCCCGCTCATCTTGTTGACTAGGACGGGCTAGAAGCCCATCCCACAATAAATATATAACTCTGGTGAGGTGGGCCTCCTGCCCGCCCATCATTTAATTATGACTACTAAATCTGATTTTCAAAACAACACAAAAGCAAAGTTTTATCATCATCAGTGCGAGAATTTAACCGCTCAGAATTGAGGAAATCAATTACATATTTTTCATCTTCTTCTGGTTTATCTGTTTCTCGCAAATATTCCTCCAAAGGTTTAAAAAATGGCGCGTGAGGTTGCCAGTCACTCAAGCGAATTGCTACTTTTTCTAATCCATCAGTAGAAGCACAAATAAACTGTTGTTTACCTGAAATTACCTGTACCTGCATTTCCTCCAGGGCATTGGCTGAAGTGACAAAAGTTGTTTCGTTGAAAAATTCCCCCTTATCTGGTTCAAATAATAATTGATATTCTGCATCTTGGCAACGGACTACCATAAAACCATCGCCAATTTGCATGGCTGCAACCCATTCGGGAGTTGCGATAAAAACTAACAGGGTACAAGCTAAATCACTGACGGAATAACCTTTATGATCTGCTTTTTCATTGAATGCCCTAATAACTTCTTTGACAAACTTAGTAAAGACTTCCTGAGATTCTTCTTGATTCAGTGGTTGAGTAAAACCTTGTTGATCAGGAAGTTTGTTAATATCAGCAAAGCATTTAATTACAGTTTTTACTGCCAATTCAGAACCAAAGTGAGAATATTTAGCACTCCCAGCCCCGTCAGCAACTGCGCCGACAATGACATCATCAAAAATGCGATAATGTCCGCAGTCTTGACAAGGTATTTTTTGCCCCTGATGACTTGTTCCCACCGCAGAACGCGCTATAGCTTTCCAACCCACAATTAATAAATCCTTTATATTTTATTAGACTTTATAACCCCTCTGATAAACCTCTCCAGTATTAAATGTTATTCCTTTTCCCTCTCCTCCTAGGAGAGGGTTAGGGAGAGGTTATTTTAACTTGTAATTTGCCCCCACCCTACCGGTGGTAATGCTACAGCTTCCCCTACTTTGCCACTAGAAACCCGTTTCATGGAGGTGGAAAGCCAAACAAATAAAGCCCGAAAATCTAAGCCATTTAGGGTCACTGGTGGACGTTCGGGAGGGGCAATTTGTCGGAGTTTGTGCATATCAGCACCCTGAACAGCAACGGTAAAAAATAACATTCGGCGCTGTGCTTCTTCTTCTCTTACTCTTTGTGCTGCACCTCCCCAATCATCTGTGGGCGCACCATCGGTAATTAAAAATACCCAAGGACGATAATAATGGACACCGTTATCTTTATAAGATTGTTTGCGTTTTTCCAATAGGTCTAAGGCATATTCTATGGCTGCACCCATTGGGGTGACACCATCGGCTTCTAGTTTGGGCGGTGTAAAATGGTCTATGGTGACGAAATCTTGTGTGAGTCGCACCGGTCCAAAGGTGACAATAGCCACTTCTACACTTAAAGAGGCTTGAGCATCTTTCATCACATCTTCTTTAAAGGCTGCTAAACCCCGATTTAACTCCTGGATAGGTTGTCCTGACATTGAGCCAGAGGTGTCAAGCAAAAGAATTACCGGACAACGATTTTCCGGGTTTTCCACAAATTCGGGCATTCCTACTGGCATTTTCGATACTCCTGGTTAATCAAAGTAAGATGCAGAATGTCTAAATTAGATTTTAAAGTTAGATTTTATTAATCATTACATAGCTTAACATGAGTGTTTCTACAGAGTCAATACCCATCATATTATAATCTTAATAAGTAGGTTGGCGTTAAAATGTGAATTGTGCGATCGCCCACCAGAAGGCGGTATTGTTGAAAGAGTAAGGGAATAAATCGCGGAAAAGACTGGTTGTTATCAAATTCTCACTATTGATTCTGATTTCTTGTTTTATAGAATTGATAATCATATAAGCTTTGAGATAATTAAATGATGATGATACAGCAAGTAGCTTTGAGTGAGGTACACTCTGTGCAGGCAAGATGCCCGCACCACAAGAGTTTTATTATTAATATCTGTACTTCATAATACCAGGAACTGCTGTAAATAAATTATGCTGAGAGTTAATCTTAAACTATTCAACGACATTAATTAGCTGCGAAAACTTAGAATCATTAAATTGACTCTGAAAAACAACCACCGCAAAATTAATTTACGAACTGCGACATATAATGTGCGAATTTAAAAAGGAACAAGGCCAGCAGCTGGATTTGAACCTGCGACCTTCCGATTACAAGTCGGATGCACTACCACTGTGCTATGCTGGCGGTTGGTGTTGGCGGGAAGATTTTTTATTCCCTCACCGATTACACATTATAGCCTCATGTAAATGATTTGTCTAGAGGGTAAACAAAATATTTTTCTGTTTGTCAAAAATAGTCAAAACTAGCGGTCATGTTGTAGATTCATGCAAGAATATTTGGTAAAGTTCAATTTTGTATTCCTCACAACACAGCTAAGTGAAGGCGCGTAAAACCATTTGTTCTTTATGATAGATAATCAGGCATGACAGCATTAATAGGCAGAGATTTATTAAGTTTAGCGGATCTGAGTTCGGGGGAACTACAAGAACTGCTAGAATTGGCTGCTCAACTTAAGTCAGAAAAACTCAAGCTGCATTGTCAAAAGGTCTTGGGGTTGTTATTCTCCAAGGCTTCAACACGCACTAGAGTTAGTTTTACAGTAGCTATGTACCAATTAGGGGGGCAGGTAATTGATCTTCACCCCAATGTAACTCAGGTGAGTCGAGGAGAACCTATCCAGGATACTGCTAGGGTATTAGATCGTTATTTGGATGTTTTAGCAGTTCGCACTTTTGCCCAACAGGAGTTGGAAACTTTTGCTAAATATGCGAAAATTCCGGTGATCAATGCTTTGACAGATTTGGAACATCCTTGTCAAATTCTGGCTGATTTGTTGACTATTCAGGAAAAATTTGGGAGTTTAGCTGGTTTAACCTTAACTTATGTTGGTGATGGTAATAATGTCGCTAATTCCCTGATGTTGGGTTGTGCTTTGGTGGGAATGAATGTGAGAATAGCTTTTCCGTCGGGATATTCTCCAGATGCGGAAATTGTGGAAAAATCCAGAGCGATCGCTAATAATAAAACTGAGGTTTTGTTGACTCATGATCCTGAAGCAGCGGCTAAAGGTGCATCTGTGCTGTATACTGATGTTTGGGCAAGTATGGGACAAGAAACACAGGCCAATAACCGTTTTCCTGTTTTTCAACCCTATCAAATTTCTAAACAGTTATTAAGTCTTGCTGATCCAGAAGCAATTGTTTTACACTGTTTACCGGCACATCGTGGTGAAGAAATTACTGAAGAGGTAATTGAAGGTTCACAGTCACGAGTTTGGGATCAAGCAGAAAATCGTCTACACGCTCAAAAAGCTTTACTAGCCAGTATTCTTGGGGCAAAATAACAGTATTGGTAATGGGTAATGGGTAATGGGTAATGGGTAATGGGTAATGGGTAATGGGTGAAATTATTATTTACTTACTCTTGCCTCTTGCCTCTTGCCTCTTGCCTCTTGCCTCTTGCCTCTTGCCTCTTGCCTCTTGCCTCTTGCCTCTTGCCTATTATTTACCATGAATTTTTAATAAAAGCTTGTGAAGGGAAGAATTTTGTAGTACCAATGTTCTATGGGCATTTATTTATTATTTACTTCCTGAAAAAACTATGGAACGTCTCACAGAACCGCAAAAAGAACTATACGAATGGTTGGTAGAATATATCAAGTTGAATCAACATTCTCCCTCCATTCGCCAAATGATGCAAGGGATGAATTTGAAATCTCCTGCACCGGTGCAAAGTCGTTTGGAACATTTACGCAATAAGGGCTATATTGGCTGGGACGAAGGTAGAGCTAGAACTCTGCGTATACTTAATCCTGTGAAACAAGGTGTACCAATTTTAGGAACTATTGCCGCAGGTGGTTTGATAGAACCGTTCACAGAGGCGGTGGAAATTATGGATTTAGCTAATTTATCATTACCTCCTAAAAGCTATGCTTTACGGGTTGCTGGGGATAGTATGATTGAAGATTTGATTGCAGATGGTGATGTAGTATTTTTGCGCCCTGTGGCTGAACCGAATCAATTAAAAAATGGGACTATTGTGGCTGCCAGGGTGGAAGGACACGGAACAACTTTAAAACGTTTTTATCGTCATGATGATCTTGTCACTCTCAAACCGGCAAATCCTGATTACAAACCCATAGAAGTTCCCGCAGTGCAAGTGGAGGTACAAGGTTCTTTGGTGGGTATTTGGCGCAATTATAACTAAAGGATGTTAGTGGTCAGTAGTCAGTGGCAAATAAGCAAATAAAAATAAGTGACTACTGATGATCACCAATTACCCATTACCAATTACCCATTACCCATTAATTATTCCAGTTTATGTACTTAACGCCAAATCCAGCCCCGAAACTGCTTACTTTTAAACTCAAGTTACCTTATGCGGGGGAGAAAAAAGGCAGTTATCAAGTTAAGCAACCATTACCGGGCTTTCCGAAAATGCCTTTATCTCTGCAATTGCGGGAGTATCAACGTCAAGCTGTGACTAGCTGGTTTACTAATCATGGCAGGGGAACATTAAAAATGGCTACTGGTAGTGGTAAGACTATTACTGCATTAGCGATCGCTTATGAATTATATCAGCAAATTGATTTACAAGTCCTGTTAGTGGTGTGTCCCTATCGTCATCTTGTTACCCAGTGGGGCAGAGAATGTGAGAAATTTAACTTACAGCCGATTTTAGCATTTGATAATTTACGCAGTTGGCAAAGTCAACTTTCCACGGCAATCTATAATTTGTCCTCTGGTTCTCAAAATTTTCTCACAGTAATTACCACTAATTCTACTTTAATTAGTGATGGTTTTCAGACACAACTTAAATATTTTCCGCCAAAAACCTTGATTATTGGTGATGAAGCCCATAATTTAGGATCACGGAAATTAGAGGAAAGTTTACCACGCAATGTGGGTTTACGTCTAGCTTTATCAGCGACACCAGAAAGATATTTTGATGATGACGGAACACAATCTTTATTAGATTATTTTGGTCCAGTTTTGCAACCTGAATTTAATTTACAAGATGCCATTGCTCAAGGTGCATTAGTTCATTATATCTATAATCCGGTGTTAGTAGAATTAACGGACTTTGAAAGTATAGCTTATTTAAAATTAACCAAAAAAATCGGGCGTTCTCTACTGTATAAAGATCGAGATACGGGGGAGACAGGAGATTTTGAAGAAAACGAAGATATTAAATCATTATTAATACAAAGAGCGCGGTTAGTTGGCACAGCAGAAAATAAATTAACAGCTTTACAAGAGTTAATGAAAAATCGCCGAGGAACTACCCATACACTGTTTTATTGTAGTGATGGTTCTCAAGAAATTGGAGAGCGTTATTCTTTGCGTCAACTCAAAGCAGTTGCTCAAATTTTGGGGGGAGAATTAGGTTATAAAGTCAGTACCTATACAGCAAACACTTCATTAGAAGAAAGGGAAATTTTACGTCGTCAATTTGAAAGTGGAGAATTACAGGGTTTAGTCGCAATTCGGTGTTTAGATGAAGGTGTGGATATTCCCGCTATTAAAACCGCAGTAATTTTATCAAGTTCAGGAAATCCCCGTCAATTTATCCAACGTCGGGGACGGGTTTTACGTCCTCACCCTGGCAAGGAACGGGCAACGATTTTTGATATGATTGTTTTACCACCAGATTTGGATAGGGAAACTATTGAGGTGGAACGGAATTTATTAAAGAAGGAATTAAAGAGGTTTGTGGAATTTGCTGATTTAGCGGATAATGCTGGGGAAGCGAGGATGAAGTTATTGGCTTTGCAAAAACGATATGGGTTATTGGATATTTAATTTTGGGGAAATTTATCAATAGTTATTGACTTTATGTACCAGAAAAAGGTAAGATACTGTTTAGTAGATACTGTTGAGGAGAAAAGGTAATGAAAACAATAGAAACAGTTGTGAATGTTACCCCAGAGCGACAAATTACACTCCAATTACCCCCAGATATCCCCGCAGGTGAATATCAAGTAGTTATAGTTCTTAATGAAAGTGGTAAATCAGAGCAATTAGCAGCGAAAAATCAAGCAAAAAGGTTTAAATGTTCAGCTTATCCTGTGGGTTTAGTTGCTGATAATTTCACCTTTCGTAGAGAAGATTTATATGATAGATAAAGCGGTTTTTATAGATACAAATATTCTGATTTATAGCAATTTAGCTTTATCACCATTTCACACACAAGCAATACAAAGATTACAATATTTTGCTGATCAAGATATAGAAATGTGGATTAGTCGGCAAACTTTGCGAGAATATTTATCAGGTATGACAAGACGTAGTGATTTAACTGGAACAATTCCTATTACTTCTTTAGTAGCTGATGTAGAATATTTTAGTAGTTATTTTCATGTTGCTGAAAATACTGCTTTAGTAACTGAAAGATTATTGAAATTAATGACAGAAATCAATATTGGCGGTAAGCAAGTACATGATGCTAATATAGTTGCCACAATGTTAGTTTATGGCATTCCTCGGTTGCTGACCCACAATATAGGCGATTTTGCTAGATTTTCTGAATTAATTACTATCTTACCTTTAGAGAATGAAGATTAAGTTGATAGACTTTATTGACATTTTTTAACTATGCGTATTAACATATAAAATGAATACATAAAAATTGTTAAAGCAAAAGCTTTTCTAACTTTATCTAAAGTAAATTCACTGTATGACATTTGATTTATTCTTTGATTTATTTCTGGAAGTTACCCATGGTAAATTTATTTTTCCATTTTTTCAGCAATTAATTTTTTCTGAAAATCATACTCACAAAATAATTTTAAATTAAATTAATTTAAATAAGGTGGGAAAATACCCACCCTAAATTTATTCATTGAAGACACCAGCAAAAAAGTCCAAAGTCTCTTTTAATGCTTTGATGAAAATATCAATTTCTTCACGAGTATTGTAAAAAGATAAACTAGCCCGCGCAGTTCCCGCTACACCTAAATAACGGTGTAATGGTTGTGTACAATGGTGGCCAGAACGTATGGCTACACCTTCTTGATCTAATAATGTAGATAGATCATTAGCGTGGACACCCTCTACTGTAAAAGCTGCTAGAGCGGCTCTACCTTCGCCTTGAGCATTGGGTTTTGGTCCGTAGATTCTAATTTGGGGTATTTGTGCTAATTGGGTGAATAAATAGGCGGTTAATTCCGATTCATAGCTATGGATTGTATCCATACCAATATTAGTAAGATAATCTATGGCCGCACCAAGTGCGATCGCTTCCCCAATTGCAGGAGTACCGGCTTCAAATTTATGGGGTAATTCTGCGTAGGTAGAATGGTCTAGATACACCTCGGAAATCATCTCACCACCACCGAAAAATGGCGGCATTGCTTCCAGTAATTCTAGCTTACCATATAAAAAGCCGATACCAGTGGGGGCGCACATTTTATGTCCAGAAGCTACTAACCAATCACAATCAAGTTCTTGGACATTAATGGGAGTATGGGGAACACTTTGACAAGCATCAAGTAAGAACTTTGCACCGAATTTGTGAGCAATTTCAGCGATTTCTTTAACTGGATTTATACAACCCAATGTATTAGAAATATGGACGATAGATACCAGTTTTGTTTTTTGAGAAATCAGGTTTTTAAACTGTTCTAAATCAAAAGTTTCTGCTGGTGTTAATTCCACAAACTTTAATATTGCACCGGTTTTTTCAGCGACAAATTGCCAAGGAACAATATTACTATGGTGTTCCATGACTGAGAGAATAATTTCATCTCCTGGCTGTAAATTGTGCATTCCCCAACTGTAAGCGACTAGGTTAATGGCTTCCGTTGCGTTGCGGGTGTAAACAATTTCTTGGCGTGATTTAGCATTAATGAATTTAGCAATTTTATCACGGGACTCTTCATAAGCATCAGTAGCCTTGCCGCTGAGAAAATGTGCGCCACGATGAACGTTTGAGTTATATTGTTCGTAATAATCACGCCAAGCATTTAAGACTGATACAGGTTTTTGAGAAGTAGCTGCATTATCGAGATAAACCAGGGGTTTACCATGAACTTCCTGATGTAAAATAGGGAAGTCGGAGCGGACTTTATCAGGGAGGGATTTGGTAGAGGTGAAGGTCATATTTAAGGAGTTCAAAATAGTAACTAGAATTTAGGAGTATGGCAGAATTTAAGAAGAACGAACCACGAAGGAGCGAAGGACACGAAGGTAAGAAGTTTTAGAGGGTTTTTTAGTGGGTTTTCCCCACTTTTTGCAGGTGGGGTTTTTGGTTATTTATTTGTGAGGGTGACGACTGTTTTTAACAGTTTTTCTCGCAAGGAAGTAATGGGTATTAAGTTAATAATTTCCGTTGCGAAAGCATTAACTAATAATTTGCGTGCATCATTTTCATCAATACCACGACTTTGCAGGTAGAATATTTGATCGTCTTCCAATTGACTGACAGTAGCACCGTGAGCGCATTTAACATTATCAGCAGTGATTTCTAACTGAGGTTTGGTGTCAATTCTCGACTTAGATGATAACAGCAAATTGCGATTTAATTGCGATGCGTCCGTTAATTGGGCCAGTTTAGGAACAAATATTTTACCATTAAAGACACCATGAGCGCGATCGCCTATAATGCACTTATGTAATTGTTTACTAACACCATGGGGATAATTTAAAAATAATGCACTATGAGTATCAGCCAACTGATTATCAGCAATAACAGTTAAACCATTCAGGGTTGTTTCTGTTTGTTCACCAGTTTGTAAGATCTCCAAATTATGACGGGAGATTTTACCACCAACCGTCACTGCATTACAATTATAACGACTAGATCTGGCTTGAGTAACAGCAGTTTTACCAATGTGAAAAGCCGCAGCACCTTCCCGCACGACCCTATTGTGAGTAACCTGAGCATTTTCCTGTACCCAGATTTCCGTCACACCATTAGTAAAATAAATCTCCTCCGCTTGTGGAACAGGCATCTTGCCTGTAACATACTCTTCAATTAAACTTACCTGAGAATTACTTTCAGCTACTACTAAAACCCGGGGTTGAGAAATAGTCGCAGACTCACCCGACACAGAAATAAATAATAGATGAATTGGTGTTTCCACCACCACATTTTTAGCAACCCATACCACAGCGACATCATTTAAAGCCGCAGTATTCAAAGCTGTAAAAACCTCTTTAGCACCTTCAGCTTGCGCTAAATATTCCTGAACAACTTCACCAGGTAAAACATCCAAATTACCAACAATTAAGCCAGCAGGTAAATTTTCAGTATTAGATAAATTTGGTGAATAAACACCATTAACAAATACTAACCGCCCAGAAACTTCAGGTAAAACAAAATCATCTTGTAGAGATAGTTCATGAATTGTCCCTACATGAAAACTTACCTGTTTGAGAGGTGACAAATCAGTAAAGCGCCATTCTTCTTCGCGGGTATTGGGAACAACAGAATGACGTACCCAATTAGCAGCGGCTTCGCGTAAATCTTGTAACCAACTATCTGTTTTTGTAGTAGTTACCCGACTTAATAAACCACTTAAAAAAGCGTCTCTATCTAATAAATTTTTTGGTAGAGAGGTTTCATTAAAAGCCTCCAGATTCATTGGTATAGACATTATACACCCACTCCCACAACTTCCTCCAGCACCCAATCATAACCGCGAGATTCTAACTCTAACGCTAACTCCTTACCACCACTTTTAATAATTCGTCCTTGTGCCATCACATGAACAAAATCAGGGACAATATAATCAAGAAGACGCTGATAGTGAGTAATCATAATTGTGGCATTTTCGGGACTTGTTAAGCGATTAACACCATTAGCGACAATTTTGAGAGCGTCAATATCCAAACCAGAATCAGTCTCATCTAAAATTGCTAATTTAGGTTCTAAAATAGCCATTTGTAGGATTTCATTGCGCTTCTTTTCCCCACCGGAAAAACCCTCATTCACACTGCGACCAAGGAAAGAGGAATTCATTTTGACAATATCCAATTTTTCTTGAACTAAATCATCAAAATCGAAAGCGTCAACCTCTTCCAAACCTCTAGATTTCTGACGAGAATTATAAGCAACTCGTAAAAAATCTAAATTACTGACACCGGGAATTTCCAGAGGATATTGAAAAGCTAAAAACACACCACCCCTAGCTCGTTCCTCTGGTGACATTTCCAAAAGATTTTGGTTTTGAAAAACCACCTCACCACCAGTAACAGTATAAGCTGGATGTCCCGCCAAAACCTTAGAAAAAGTGCTTTTTCCCGAACCATTTGGACCCATAATCGCGTGAACTTCCCCAGCGCGAACCTGCAAATTCAACCCCTTTAAAATCGGAGTTCCATCAACATCAGCGGTCAAATCCTGAACCGACAAAATCAAATCACTATTCTCAACAATCATCTTCTCTTCCTCTCTTTCTCTGGGTACTCTGTGCCTGGAGTGGTTCGTTTTCTTAACCCACACTACCTTCTAGTTTCAGACTTAACAACTTATCAGCCTCAACAGCGAACTCCATAGGCAACTGATTAAAAACATCTTTACAGAAACCGCTAATCATCATCGAGATAGCATCTTCCGCAGAAATACCCCGTTGAGCGAAAAAGAATAATTGGTCTTCACCGATTTTAGAAGTAGAAGCTTCATGTTCAACCTTTCCTGAATTATTCTGAACTTGAATATAAGGAAAAGTATTAGCTTGAGCATTATCACCAATTAACATCGAATCACATTGGGAATAATTTCTCGCACCTTTAGCAGTAGGATTAATCTTTACCAAACCCCGGTAACTATTACTAGATTTACCAGCAGAAATACCTTTAGAAATAATTGTGCTACGGGTATTTTTGCCAATGTGAATCATTTTCGTACCTGTATCAGCTTGCTGCATATTATTTGTTAATGCAACGGAGTAAAATTCACCGACGGAATTATCACCAACTAAGACGCAACTAGGGTACTTCCAAGTAATAGCTGAACCTGTTTCTACTTGAGTCCAAGATATCTTAGAATTGACACCTTGACACAAACCACGTTTAGTCACAAAGTTGTAAATGCCGCCTTTACCATTTGCATCACCTGCGTACCAGTTTTGCACGGTAGAATATTTGATTTCTGCATTATCTAAAGCGACCAATTCCACAACGGCGGCGTGTAATTGATTGCTGTCGTACATTGGTGCTGTACAACCTTCTAAATAGGAAACATAACTATCTGCTTCGGCGACAATTAATGTCCGTTCAAATTGTCCTGTATCACCGGAGTTAATGCGGAAATAGGTTGACAATTCCATAGGACATTTTACGCCCTTGGGGATATAAACGAAAGAACCATCACTAAATACCGCTGCATTTAAAGCAGCAAAGTAATTATCAGCAATAGGAACAACGCTACCCAAATATTTTTTAATTAGTTCTGGGTGTTCTTGTAAAGCTTCGGAAATAGAGCAAAATATGACACCATCTTCCGCGAGTTTTTCTTTAAATGTAGTCGCCACTGAAACACTATCAAAAATCGCATCAACAGCAACATTAGCTAATCGTTTTTGTTCGGAAAGAGAAATACCCAATTTTTCAAAAGTTTCCAATAAAGTGGGGTCAACTTCATCCAAACTATTGAGTTTTGCTTTCTTTTGTTTCGGTGCGGAATAATAAATAATATCCTGATAATTAATAGGCGGATATTTGACATGAGGCCAAGTTGGTTCTGTCATTTTCAGCCATTGGTGATAGGCGCGGAGGCGATATTCCAGCATAAATTCCGGTTCGTTCTTTTTAGCGGAAATTAGGCGGACAACATCTTCGCTTAACCCACGGGGGATAGTATCAGCTTCAATATCGGTAACAAAGCCGTACTTGTAAGGTTGGTTGACTAAGGTGGTGACAGATGCGCTCATCGGTTCTCTTGTGTTCTCTTTAAAGGATGGGCGACGGGCTGCATGATGCTAATTCCCGTTTTTTATTACCGATTGCTAACAAGACTGCTAGAATAGGCTTAACGACTAAAACAATTCGGCGGTTGTTTAATCTACATTTCATTGTACGATAGATTAACAACAAGAATGTTGTTTTAGTCAAATTTTCTAAAAATTTTATTTTGGGACGTTTGCGAAGCGTCTAGTAGAGAACATGGCGACTACCCAGCAGACCTCAACTAAGCAAGATATCCTAGAGTATCTATTGAAACACTCACAAGCAACGGCTCTTGAATTGGCTGACTGTTTAGATGTCAGTCCCCAAGCTATTCGCCGTCATTTAAAGGATTTAGAGACGGAGAAACTAGTTTTGTATTCGGTATCAGGACAGCCGAGTATGGGGAGACCGCAGCACCTTTATCAACTGAGTCAGCAGGGAAGATCCCGCTTGCAAAAAAACGCTAACCGCTTAAATGATGGTTATGGCGAGTTTGCAATTTCTCTTCTGGACACCTTAGCCGAAACTGTGGGACGTGACCAAGTAAAGTCTATTTTACGGAAACAGTGGGAACGCAAAGCCCAAGAATACCGGGAACGGGTGGGTAATGGTTCTTTGCGGGAACGGGTCGCAACTTTGATAGAGTTGCGAAAGCAAGAAGGTTTTATGGCGGAATTTCACCCTGTGGAGTCAGATGCTAGTGGTGGGGGTGGAGAAAGATTCATTTTTGTGGAACATACCTGCGCTATTTCTGATGTTGCGGAATCTTTTCCCAGTGTTTGTGGTCATGAGTTGGAAATGTTTGCGGCTATTCTCCCAGATTGTACTGTAGAACGGACTCACTGGTTGATTCATGGTGAACATCGTTGTGGTTATTTGGTGCAGAAAAGGTAGGTGGTTGGGTGGAAGTAATTGAACGCGGATAAACGCGGATAGACGCAGATAAGGATCAGGAAAACTATGAAAAATAAAGAATTTTATGTGGTAATTGAAAGAGATGAAGATGGTATGTATATTGGTGAAGTTACTCAACTTAAAGCCTGTTATAGTCAGGGTGAAACTATTGATGAACTCATGAATAATATTAAAGAAGTTATTGAAATGTGTTTGGAAGAATTAGAAGACTATAGGTATATCTATCAATTTAGATAAATCTTCCACTTGTCTAATATTATCCCAATCAATTACCGCCACCCAAATATTCTCTTCTGGAGAATGTTTAACTATTCCTTCAAGTTCTAAATCTTCGCTATAAAAAGTTAGGGTTTGACCATCTTATAATTCAATTTTTTGACGTGCTAAATCTTCAATTGTACCAGTACAATTTAAACGCAGACGACCATTTTCATCAGCATTATTAAAGTCTGCAAAAATTCTCAATTTTTTATTCAAACTTTGTTGGTTATTATTGTCCTGAGAAAGGCTAGTAAGTCTAAGTTTTCCTAAGTCTTCCAATCATCATAATACTACAAATTTTGTACTTACATAGTATCTAAAATATATCTTAACTCATTGTAATATAATATAACCGTTTTCAATAATACTTAAAACAAAAGTAAAACAGTAGTTGTATGAGTCATGGAAATTGCGATCGCACTCAATCAATAATTTCACATAAACGAACAAATGATTTACCTACCGTTAAATTTACAGCAAGTAGGTTTGAGTGAGGTACAGTGCGGGCAAGACTTGTACTGAGATTGGTCGAAGTATGCCCGCACCACAAGAGTTTTATTATTAATATCTGTACTTCATAATATCGGGAACTGCTGTATATCCCCAACTTCTTTGATAAATTAACATGATTTACCAAAGATTAAAGTAAGAAGTCGGGGATCTTTACTTGCGATTAAACCAACTTTCCCCACCAGGTAACTGTATTAAAACTTCCGCTTTTATTGCTCAGGGATTACAATAATATGATTTAATGGTAGAAAGCCAATTTCTCGATTAAACAAAATTTTGAATTTTTATGGATATCGGACCTAATCAATCATCAACTCAATTTTTATCTGCTGAAGAATCTGCTCAAGTTGACGCGGCTTTGTTGTCTTCTCCTGAGAAGTTTTTAACGAGATTGACTATTTCTTCTTTGCGGATTTTACAACATATTGCTCAAGAATATGATGTTTCTATTGAGGAACTGACGACAAAGCAAATTATTACCTGGTTTGAAACTGATTCTAAAGTTAGAAGAGAAAAAGGAATTGAGGAAGCATTTTTGAAGTGGTAGATTCAGTAATATTTTATTACTTAAAGATGAATAAATGTTTGCTACAAAATTAGCAAAATATTAACGAAATATTAACGAATTTTTACGGCTGTTCCTGTGGCCGTAATTACTAATAAAACACCAGATTGATCAACATTAATTGTGCCTGTATCAACTGCAATACCAACAATCGCATCCGCGCCTAAACGTTGCGCCCTTTGTTCTAATTCTTCCATTGCTTTGCGTTGTCCTTCTTCAAAGAGACGCTCATAGCTACCAGTGCGGCCACCGACAATATCCCGAATACTCGCTAAAAAATCCCGCAGGAAATTGCTACCATATACAACTTCTGCTGTCACAATACCTAAGTATGACTGAATTACAGCACCTTGAATAACGTCAGTAGTAGTTAAAATCATAGATTTATTTAAACATTATTTATGAGTACGGATGGGTTAAAGTCTTAATCTATTGCTATAATGCCGAAAATGTCAAGTGATTTTAAGAAAAGACTATTATATAATAATATATATTATGTAAATATGAATAAATAGAGATTACAAAAATAAATATTTTTGTTTTAATGTATGAATAAGAACAATTGAAGAAAATCTAAGGAAATTGACTGTGTACAAAAAAACATCATTTGTCTTAACTGTCTTATTATTGGGATGTTTCTTCACTAGCACACCTGTAGTGGCCAAAGTTGATCTATTATTAGCACAAGCTGACAATGCAGAGTTGAAAAGCTTGATAGAAGACGGAAAAAGACTTGTAGATAATAAAGATTATAGTGGAGCGATCGCTGTTTATCAACAAGCGGCAAAATTAGATCCCCGAAATGCGAGAATTCATGCTGGTATTGGCTACTTATATACTCAAATAGGAAATTTTCCCTCAGCTTTAAATGCTTATCGTCAGGCTATTGCTATTAATCCCAATAACAGCGATTTTTATTATGCTGTGGGTTACATTAAAAGTGCTACAAAGGATATTACTGGAGCTAAAGAAGCTTATCGTCGTTCCATTCAACTTAATCGTAATAATATTAACGCCTATTTAGGTTTGGGCGTTACTCAGGCAATATTAGGCGATTTTGAATCTGCTATGTGGGCATATCAAAAAGCACTAGAACTCAATCAAAATAACCCCCGCACTTATGAGTTAATGGCAGGAATGTTTAAAAAGAAGGGTCAAAATAGCCAAGCAACTAGCGCTTTACGAAAAGCTTTAAGTTTATATCGTCTTAGCAATGATCTAGATAGTGTTAATAGAGTGGAAGGAATGTTAGGAGAAATGTAATTTCTAGGTTTTGAATCCCCAATTTATAATTAATTTAATTTATAATTAATGATTAATTTGGGGATTTATTGATGTTAATTGACGTTAATTGACTAATTAGCCAGGAAATATTTTAAGTAAATCATTTCATGGTTCTAGTAATCCTAATCCAATTAATAGAACTTGAATTTATCTAGATAATTCTACATCATTAGCTGATCTGATGTATTTTGAGATTGCCAATTGTCTGGCTCTATTTGAGCTTAACCAAGTTTCAATATATACACAGAAATCCACAGATTACTAGAATCTTTGTTTTTTTTAAGGAATTACGGTAAAATACTTAAAAACAGGTGACAGGGATCTCCTCTTCCTTAAATAAGGTAAAACCAAGGTAAGATAGATTGTACCTGACCTTGGTTAATATCAATGATGATCGTTGTAGATTGTAACTTTTATCAAATCAAAAGCTACCAAGCCGCTCTACCTCTCTTATACATACTACCGGTAAAAGGCTGTACCCCAATCACAGGATAAGCGTCATTGGCAGGGGTAAAAATCCGCATAAAGGCTTCAGAAATAAACTGAGCCATATTAGTAAGCATTCTGGAAATAGCCATAATCTTATAGCCTCTTTTTTTCAGTTTTTTAATCTGCGATGCTTACATTATAATACCGCCATTATTTATTTGCTCCTATTCTCCATATATCTATACTTAACACAATATTTTTTCAGATAACTTTGCAATACTTTATAATCATGATTTTGATTTACTCCTAATTGTAACCGAAAATTTATAATTAGGCATTTTGGGGTGAAAATAATAGTTTTTACTATTAAGAAATGTGAATTATTCGTAAAATTATAGATAATTCCCCTTGTAAATATAGGATTTTAGGGAATTTGTCACCATTCATTAACTAGGGCTTGACATTATTTATAGTAAATATTACCATAAACTAAAGAGACATTCTAGCAACATCCTGAAAGTATCATGAAAATTGCTTTATTTGGTACAAGTGCTGATCCACCGACTGCGGGACATTTAGTAATTCTTAAATGGTTATCTGAACATTATGATTGGGTAGCTGTTTGGGCTGCGGATAATCCTCTAAAATCGCAACAAACGCTTTTATCTCATCGTGCGGTCATGTTAGAATTGTTAATTAAAGATATTAATGTTTATAGAAAAAATATTGCTTTAGAACAAGATTTGAGCAGTTGGAGAACCTTAGAAACTGTAGAAAAAGCCAAATTAAAGTGGGGTGAACATATTGAATATACTTTAGTAATTGGTGCTGATTTAGTAAATCAATTATCACGCTGGTATCATATTCAAGATTTATTACAGCAAGTGCAGCTACTAATAATTCCCAGACCAGGATATATCATAGATAATTCAAGTTTAGAAAATGTTAAACAAATGGGAGGAAAAATTGCCATTGCTAATTTAATTGGTTTAGATGTTTCCTCTACCGCTTTTCGTGAACAAGGAGATATTAATACTCTCACACCTCCCGTAGTTGCCTATATTCATCAACAGCATTTATACAAATGCCAATACATCACCAAAAAAAGATTTTCCACCCCATAAATCAACAACCTTTAGCTGAATTTAAAGTTGGTGTTGATAATGTGATTTTTTCTGTAAATACTGCCCAAAATCAGTTATTAGTTCTTTTGGTTATAGGAAAACAAGAATCATGTTTAAATTATTGGACTCTTCCCGGTACTTTAGTTAGGCAAGGAGAATCTTTAGAAGATGCTGCCTATCGTATCATGGCTGAGAAAATAAAAGTAAATAATCTTTATTTAGAACAGCTTTATACTTTTAGCAGTCCTAGACCTGAACCTAGAGAAGAAATTGCTAGTTATGGAGTTCGTTATTTATCAGTTAGTTACTTTGCCTTAGTACGATTTGAAGAAGCAGAATTAATTGCTGATAAAGTCGCTGGTATTGCTTGGTATCCTCTGCAAAAATTGCCACAGTTAGCATTTGATCATAATGAAATTATTACCTATGGACATAGAAGATTAAAAAATAAATTAGAATATAGTCCTGTAGCTTTTGAAGTCTTACCAGAAACCTTCACTCTCAACGATTTATATCAACTATATACCACAGTTTTAGGAGAAAACTTTGCCGATTATTCTAATTTCCGAGCGCGGTTACTCAAACTAGGTTTTTTATCAGATACTGGCATTAAAGTATCACGAGGTGCGGGAAGACCTGCGAGTTTATATAAATTTAACCAAGCAGCATTTGCACCGTTTAAAGATAAACCTTTAGTATTTATTTAATGAAGAAAGGAGGTAGAAATGATTAAACGCTGATTAACGCTGATAAATACAGATGATTGTGATTTTGTGCAGTCTAAAATGAGATTTATTTTATTTATTCCCTATTCCCTTTTTGATGATCATGAAAATCGCTATTGCTCAAATTAATCCTCTTATTGGTGATTTATCTGGAAATGCTGAAAAAATTCTGGAAATGTGCCAACAAGCATCATTAACAGGTGTCCGTTTATTATTAACACCTGAATTATCAATTTGTGGTTATCCTCCCAGAGATTTATTACTAAATCCTAGTTTTGTAGTGGCAATGGATCAGACATTACAAAAATTGGCTGAAGATTTACCTGCAAATTTAGCTGTATTAGTGGGAACGGTTGTGAAAAATTCCCAAGGGGGTATAACTGGAGGGAAAAATTTGTTTAATAGTATGGCTTTATTAGAAAATGGCAAAATTCAGCAATTTTTTCATAAAAGACTATTACCAACTTACGATGTTTTTGATGAACATCGTTATTTTGAACATGGACTAGAAGCCAATTATCTGATATTAGATCATCTGAAAATTGGTGTGACAATTTGTGAGGATTTATGGAATGATGAGGAATTTTGGGGTAAGCGCAGTTACCCAATTAATCCCATGGCAGATTTAGTAAATTCCAATATAGATTTAATTGTTAATTTATCCGCTTCTCCCTATACTGTTGGTAAGCAAAATCTGCGGGAAGCAATGTTAAAACATAGTGCTATTAATTTCCAAAAACCGATTATTTATACAAATCAGGTTGGCGGAAATGATGATTTGATTTTTGATGGCCGCAGTTTTGCTGTCAATAAACAAGGGGAAATTATCGCTCGTGGTGAGGGTTTTGTATCTGATTTTATCACTGTTGAATTTGATGCAAATCAAGAAGATTTAGTATTAGGTAATATTTGCCCTGTTTATGAATCTGAAGAAGGGGAAATTTGGAAGGCTTTGGTTTTAGGAGTTAAAGATTATGTTCGTAAATGTCGTTTTTCTAAGGTCTTATTAGGTTTAAGTGGGGGAGTTGATTCTGCTTTAGTTGCTGCTATTGCGACTGCGGCATTAGGTAAAGAAAATGTAATTGGTATTTTAATGCCTTCTCCCTATAGTTCAGAACATTCTATTAGTGACGCTTTAGCATTAGCAGACAATTTAGATATTCAAACCGAGATTTTACCTATTGGGGAACTAATGCAAGCTTTTGATCAATCTTTAAATGATTTATTTGCCGGTACAGAATTTGGGATAGCAGAAGAAAATCTCCAATCTCGCATTCGTGGTAATTTATTAATGGCAATTTCTAATAAGTTCGGTTATTTGCTTTTATCTACTGGCAATAAATCAGAAATTGCCGTTGGTTATTGTACCCTTTATGGTGACATGAACGGGGGTTTATCTGTGATTGCAGATGTTCCCAAAACTCGCGTTTATTCTCTTTGCAAATGGTTAAATTCTCATCATCAAAAAGAGGTTATTCCCGTAAATATTCTTACAAAAGCACCCAGTGCGGAACTTAAACCGGGTCAAGTTGACCAAGATTCTCTACCAGCCTATGATATTTTAGATGATATTCTCGACCGTTTGCTGCATCAACATCAATCAGCGGCAGAAATTGTTACCGCAGGTCATGACCCGGTAGTTGTAGATAAGGTATTACAGTTATTATCTCGTGCGGAATTTAAACGCAGACAAGCTGCACCAGGTTTAAAAATCACTGACCGCGCTTTTGGGACTGGTTGGAGAATGCCTATTGCTAGTAGTTGGTCTGTGTTACGGAATATATAAGTGGGTTGGCGTTAAAAATTGTCGTTATGACAAGGGAACAGGGAACTCTTAACTGGGAACAGGGAAGAGGTTTTGGGCAACTTTACTTTTCGTTACTTACAGCACTTCCCAGTGTTATGAAGTACATATCTAGCGGGCAAGATGCCCGCACCACAAGAGTTTCATGATTCAACTTTGTACCTCATCAGAGCGGAAAACGCTGTATGTCGGTTTTTTTCCGTTCACTTACTTAAAGGAACGTAAAATGTAAAATCGCTGAAAAACTATTAGACATCTCCAGAAAAGAATGTAGAGCCGAGAATCCCTACCCATGGAACGTCTCTACAAGGGTTGTAAGTCACGCATATTTAATTTTCACCAGATGTCTATTGCCTCTTGCTTTGCTATATTACCATGGCACGCCATCAGATATCATCACATAACCAACGATCTTGATCACTCAACTCAATCCCGGGATTGTGTAAATAATCCTTTACCCAAGCACAACCATCTTTAAGTACTCGGTCTAAATTCCGTACAGTCCACAACCGCGCTGTTTTGTCCCTAGAAGCAGTAGCAATGGTTTTACCGTCGGGACTGAAACTTACACCCCAGACAGAACCCTGATGTCCTTTAAATTCCCGTAGCAATTTCCCCTGTAAATCCCACAACCGCGCTGTATTGTCTAATGAAGCAGTAGCAATGGTTTTACCGTCGGGACTGAAACTTACACTTCTGACAGCGCTCTGATGTCCTTTAAATTCCTGTAGCAATTTCCCCTGTAAATCCCACAACCGCGCTGTATTGTCTAATGAAGCAGTAGCAATGGTTTTACCGTCGGGACTGAAACTTACACTTGTGACAACACTTTGATGTCCTTTAAATTCCCGTAGCAATTTCCCCTGTAAATCCCACAACCGCGCTGTTTTGTCATTAGAAGCAGTAGCAATGGTTTTACCGTCGGGACTGAAACTTACACTTCTGACAGCGCTCTGATGTCCTTTAAATTCCTGTAGCAAATTCCCCTGTAAATCCCACAACCGGGCTGTATCGTCTAATGAAGCAGTAGCAATGGTTTTACCGTCGGGACTGAAACTTACACTATAGACAAAATCCTGATGTCCTTTAAATTCCTGTAGCAAATTCCCCTGTAAATCCCACAACCGCGCTGTATTGTCATTAGAAGCAGTAGCAATGGTTTTACCGTCGGGACTGAAACTTACACCCCAGACAGAACCCTGATGTCCCTGAAATTCCTGTAGCAATTTACCCTGTAAATCCCACAACCGCGCTGTTTTGTCAGATGAAGCAGTAGCAATGGTTTTACCGTCGGGACTGAAACTTACACTATAGACAAAATCCTGATGTCCTTTAAATTCCTGTAGCAATTTACCCTGTAAATCCCACAACCGCGCTGTTTTGTCAGATGAAGCAGTAGCAATGGTTTTACCGTCGTGACTGAAACTTACACCCAAGACAGAATCCTGATGTCCCTTAAATTCCTGTAGCAATTTACCCTGTAAATCCCACAACCGCGCTGTTTTGTCCGCAGAAGCAGTAGCAATGGTTTTACCGTCGGGACTGAAACTTACACCCCAGACAAAACCCTGATGTCCTTTAAATTCCCGTAGCAAATTCCCCTGTAAATCCCACAACCGCGCTGTATTGTCTAATGAAGCAGTAGCAATGGTTTTACCGTCGGGACTGAAACTTACACTATTGACAGCACTCTGATGTCCCTGAAACTGGTTACGTTCTTTGATATTATCGAGGATATTATTTAGGGCATAAATAGGACTAGTGGTGGGATATTTGTCTAGGGGACTGTTTTTAACTAATGTTTTTAAAGTTTTACCATTCTGGATAGCAGCGACTAAAGATGGTAATTCTTGGAGTTGAAATTGTCTTAAAACATTGACTCCACCTTGTTCTAGTTTTGTCGCTTGTTTAGCAATATCAGCTTCTCTAAATTGATTGAAGGAATAAACAGAGGCCATAGCTGCAATTACTATAAAACCCGCAGCTAAACCAGAACTTAATTTTAATCTTTTTTGTGCTTCTTTAATTTGTGCTTCAGCTTTAATTCTGGCTGTTTCTATTATTTGTCTAGCTTCCTTTTCCTGCTGTAATTCTGCTTGAGCTTGAGCTAATTTTGCTAATAATTCATTTCCCTGCTGTTGACGAATAAACTCAACTAAATAATCATGGACTAACTGATATCTGTCTGCTGGAGATTCTGGTAATAGTAAGACCAAACCGGACGCAACGAAGATATTTAAAATCAAAACTAAATCCAGATTTTCACTTTCTGGTAATTGTACTACTAATTCATCTTTGGTTTTTAAAGGTCTGGTATTATTTTCATCTGTGAGTAAATATAATACTAGTCGCGCTACTTGTTCATGTTCTGAACCACAGTCTTTAATCACATCTTTTAAAAACTTTTCTACTAACTTTTCCTTATTGCCAAATTCTCGATATTTTGCTAAGGTTGTAATTTGTTCAGTTTGTAATTGTGTTCCCACAATTTGTAATTCTATGGGTCTCACTTCCCCCATATCTCCCGCTAATTGTTTGACCAATTCCGTAATTAATTCTGCTTGTAAATAAAACCGAGTTTTTTCCGTGAGACTTTGAATCACTGTTTGAGCGTCTGCGGGAGAAAAGTTACCTAAATAATAGCGAATATCTTTATCAAGAATATTATTATTAGTGACTGTCAAATCAACTAAACGGTCTAATTCTAATAAATAATGTAAATAATCTTCCCGTAAGGAAAGAACAATTTTTACAAAAGGAATATCTAAACAGATGCGGAAAAAGTCATAAAATGGTTTTCTCTGGATTTTATCAGTATAAACGAAGAAAAATTCCTCAAATTGGTCAAATATCAAAACCGTTAATAAATATTTATCAGCATTTTTTCGCAATTGTTGAATAATTGTCTCCGTGGAATGTAGGGATAATTGATCATTGGTTGATTTTCTTGATTTTAAATGCTCTCCTAAAAGTTCTATCCAATTTGTATAAACTCGTAAATATATAGGTACGGCGTTCCGTTCTCCAATGGGTTCTTGTTGAAGAGCGGGAATTAAACCACCTTGTAAAATCGAACTTTTACCAACTCCAGACTGACCATGAATTACAGTTAATTTATGTTGAGTTCCTGCGATTCTTTCCCGCAACCGTTTAACATCTTGTTCTCTTCCTGAAGCAGAAATTTCTCTAGCAATTGTACCGATATTTTCCAAGTTTTCGACTCCCTTCTGTTCTCCGGGTAAGGGAGTATTGATAATTTGACGTTGGGGGTTTAGATAACAAGCACCAACAAAAGCCCGAAAACCATATTGTTGTTCAATTTGTAATTTTTCTTGTTTGAGATTAAAGGCTTTTAAATATTGTTTTTCTTGGAAATAGAGAAAACTTAATTTTTCTAAAATCGCAATATAAAGTTTAGGATTATATTGATGATAACTTTGATTTTTAGCAGTTTCTAAGGTTTGAATAGCTGGGGATATTTCTCCTAAACCCACTTGAGAATGGGACATAAATAAACGATATTGGCTATATGCTTGGGAGGGTACATTGGGAATTTTAGTTAAAATATCTATTGCTTGTTGTGCGTATTGATTTGCTTTTGGATAGTCTTGATTTTCTAAAGCTACTTCTGCGAGAAAA
Source organism: Anabaena sp. FACHB-1391 (assembly GCF_014696755.1). NCBI lineage: Bacteria > Bacillati > Cyanobacteriota > Cyanophyceae > Nostocales > Nostocaceae > Anabaena > Anabaena sp. FACHB-1391. The sequence continues at coordinate 28,324 of NZ_JACJQS010000010.1, forward strand.
CCGTAATTTTGACCTAACCACATTTGTGAATGTTGTAGAGATGTTCCAGGAAATGTCTCTAGATTTTCAGATAGTTTCAGAGATTTTTGAGCTAGATTTTCTAAATCATTCCACGCTTTTAAATGTCGGAATATTTCCCCTAAATCGTTGATATATTGAATTACTAGATCTAATCTTTGGGCTTTTTCAAAAATCTCTACAGCTTGCTGTAAATAATTTCTAGAATTTTGCCAATTCTCTAGATCTTCACTATTGTTAATTTCCGCTTTGCGAGTATAAACCAAAGATATTTTTACCAATATTATCCCATAACGTTCTAAATTATTATTTAGATTATTATTTAGATTATTTTGCCAAAATTCTTGACTTTTTTGAAAATAACTTAAAGCATGATCTAAATGATCTTGTTGATATTCCCGTAAACCAAAGGCCAAATTTAAACCAGCTTGTATTTCTGGGTTTATTACTGCTTTTCTATTTTGTAAGTCCTGAGTTGCAAATTCTATTTCTTGGTAAACTTGAGGACTGGGAATATGATCATTAATAAATATTTCTTCTGTTGTTTGTTGAAGGAGATTAATTAAATCCTCTGCATCATTTTCAAAATCCAGAATACTCCCCCAATTTTCTAAATCTGGTGCGACGCGGATAATTTTTTTAAGAATTTGATCATCTATCCAAATCAAAATTGGAAAGGGGAAGTTTTTTCTAAATTCCTCTCGAATTTGATTAGACAGATTCAAAATTACATCAATGTTTTTTACAGAGTCTAAACCAGAAATCATTAAGGCTGGTGGTTGTTCATTTCCCAATTCTTGAGATATTTGATTGTACAAACTTTTTGTAGATGCTGTTAAAGTTATTTCTTTAATAGGAATAGAGGAAACTTGATGAATTTGTGCTGATATTTGCTGACGTAATTTTGCATAATTACAACGGAGAAAAATCAACGATAATTGACTTTGAGAAAAATTAATTGCTCTCAATACCGTTCGCAAGGAATTTTGATTATTATCGGGGGAGATTTCTGGATTATTCATGATATGGTTTCCTCATTTCAGTTAAGATATTTAGGTTTTTAGAGGCTTGCAAAAAATCAAAATGGTGCGTTACGCTGTCGCTAACACACCCTACATTTCTAGGTTTCTATTAAAATTGGGTTAATATCAAACCAAGATCCATTTTCGTCTCGATATTCAAATACAAACATACTGCGAAGTAGGATATCATATTTTTCATCTCCTCTATAGTTTTTTGTCTTTCGTACTTCCTGTAATAAATCCCATTCGTCAGGTGTAATTGCTAAATTTAACTCATTACAACGTTTTTTGATCACTGTTTCCAGACATTTTCGAGAAATTGGTGTGTCTTCCATTTGTAAACAACGAAATAATAACATTAACAAGTTACGCAAATGACCACCGCTAACTTGACAAAGTCGTTCTAAGGTTTCCGAACTATCAAATATTTTTGTAATTAAATTTTGACTTTCTTCTGCGCTAACTCCGGGAAAGGCTCTTTTCATAATCATTTCTTGTAATAGCGTGATTCCTGCGGGATAATCTGCACCATTTCTCTGTTTGACTGCTACCATTGGTAAAACTTTAGGATCTACTCCAAAGCGATTTGTTAACCTACCTAAAGCGTTAGAAAATATGAGAACTAGGGGAATTGTATAAACAACATGACACTTTAATTTATTTAATTGTTCACCCCTGTCTACAAATAGGTATTCTGGTTGATATTGACCATTTGGTTTAACAGCATTATCTATCCTATCTAGATTATCAATGATCACAACTAAACCTGTTTTACCGCGTTTTTTGAGTTTTTCTGTTGCGGGGATAAGCAATTCTTGATTAATTGATTCTAAGATTCCATTGGTACGAGGTTCTAAATATTGTCGCAGTTGACTCCGCAATTTAGGACTATCCTTTGTTTTAGCGGTAATTTTGCCAATACCTACGGATAATTCCGCTTCAAAACCAATATCTAGGGGGGTTTGTAAAAGTTCCGCTATTTCTGTAAATAGATTTTGAAAGTATCCTGGTTTGAGTTTAATTTCTGCTGCTTCTAAACTTTGACTAACTTCACGAGCGATCGCTAGTAAAATATCTGTAATATCAATATCGGCTAAATCTAAACTTTGGCTAGACTCAAAATAAACTACATGAAATTCTGAGTTTTCCAATTCTGCTTTTAACCGCAGTAATTCAGTAGATTTACCACAACCAATATGTCCTGTAAATAATTGACAAGTGGGAATTTCTGGAGAAAGTAAAGTAATAGTTCTTTTAAATTCCCTAATAATTTCTGCACCCCGTACCTCGGAAAAATCAATGTAATATTGTCTATCTTCAGCTTTACTTTGATCAAGAGTTTTGTTAGGGTTACAAGCTTGATAAAATCTTGTTAAATCAAATTTCATGGTAAATGCCCGATAATCCTGATAATCACCCGTTTATGATAAATATATCAGTATTATACATAAAATGATCAAATCAAACAAGAAACAATATTTATAATGAACAATAATGGATATTCCGCACTTAATAGTGTAATCTTATACCATCTACAATAGATTGCAAATTCCTGAGTTACAAAAATACTCCACCCCTGAGCAAAGATTGGGGAGGGGTGTACTTGATAAACCTAAAATTAAAATAGGCTGTATTATCGCTCTCTATTTGGGAAATATTGCTAACTGTGTTTCTGTATCAAAAAAATGTAGCTTATCAGGTACAAACGATAGCCAAAGTTGTTCATCTACATTGATAACTCTATCTGGTGGAACTCTTACCTGTAAAGACTGTCCATCTGGATGGTGTACATCAGGGTCAGAAATTTTTACAGATAAAAAAGTATCATTTCCCAGATTTTCTACTAAATCCACTTTTACTGGTAAATTTTTCGTAGCAGGTACACTCAAAGTTAAATGTTCTGGACGAATACCCAATATTAAAGTTTTACCATCATAGGGTTGTAAAGCACTTCCCCAAGTATCTGGGAGAGTAAAACGGAAGTTAGGATGGCTAATTACTAAAGGTGCGTGAAACTCCACTGGGATAAAATTCATGGGTGGAGAACCAATAAATTCAGCCACAAAACGATTCGCAGGACGGTTATAAAGTTCTAAGGGAGGTGCGACTTGTTGGATCTTACCTTCTGACATAATCGCAATGCGATCGCCCATTGTCATCGCTTCAGTTTGATCATGGGTGACATAAATTGTCGTTGTTCCCAGTTGATGTTGTAACTTGACAATTTGACTACGAGTTTCAGCCCTAAGTTTAGCATCCAAATTAGATAATGGTTCATCCATTAAGAATACTTGAGGATTGCGAGCGATCGCTCTACCTAATGCTACCCGTTGTCTTTGTCCTCCAGACAATTGTTTAGGTAAACGATTTAACAGAGATTCAATTTGTAATAAAACTGCAACTTTTTCCACTTGTTCCGCGACAATTCTTTCCTTTGGGGAAATATAGCGTAATTTTTTCGGTAACTTTTTCGTCAAACCTACCAATAGATTTTCACTCCATTGAGTAAATTTTGTTTTCCCTGCTTCCTGATCACCAAACTGACGACGTAAACCAAAAGCGATGTTATCATATACAGTCATGTGAGGGTAGAGAGCGTAACTTTGAAACACCATAGCGATGTCTCTAGCTTTCGGGGGTAAATCATTAATTAAGCGATCGCCTACGGAAATGTTACCACCAGTCATCACTTCTAAACCAGCGATTAACCTCAACAAAGTGCTTTTACCGCAACCAGACGGACCCACCAACACCATAAATTCACCATCAGCAATGGTTAAATTAATGCGTCGTAAAACACTGACATCATCAGAACCGTCTGTGTGTCCCTTTGCAGATTTCCCACTGCGGGAGGGAAAGCTTTTATAAACGTTTTCTAATACAACTTTAGCCACGACAATTTACTTGACCACTTATTAATTTATAGAAGCGGAAAAATTCCACCCATACCCATAGTATACATTTTTTCTCAAAATCCAGATTCCCGACTTCTCCAAGCAGTCCGGGATCTGAGTTCTGCTAAATTGATTTTAATAATTTTTGAATTTGCTGATTAATAATATTAACATCAAAAAGTTGACTAGCAGTAATTTTAGCATGATTAGCAATCATCGCCGTTTTTGCAGAATCTTGAAGACAATTATTAATTACTCGCGCTAATTCCTCAGGTTTTCCAGGTGTGACTAAAAAACCATTAATACCATTTTCTACTAATTCTATTACACCTCCAGCTTCAGCAGCAACGACAGGTTTACCGCACAGCATAGCTTCAATAATAACCCTTCCAAAAGGTTCAGGTGCGGTAGAACTATGAGTAATTAAATCACACATAGTCATTAATTGGGGAATATCCGAGCGAAATCCCAAAAATTTAACTCGATTTTCTAACCCCAATGCAGTTACTTGGTGGTGGAGATTCTGCACATATTCCTGTTCACCAAATAAAGCATCACCAACTAAAATTACTATCACATTTTCTGGACATAGGGAAAGAGCATCAATTAAAATATGTTGTCCCTTCCAAGGAGAAAGACGGCTAAAATGTCCAATCACAACCTTATCTTCTAATTGGAGATTTTTCCTGAGATTGATAACTTCTAACTCATCAACATCATAATTTTTTATCTCAAAACCATTATAAACAACGTGAACTAAATTTGATTTTCCTCCAGCTTTTAAAAATGCCATTTTACTAGCTTGAGAATTAGCAATTACCAAAGATGCACAAGCATTGATTAAATTAACAGCAACCCGGAGATTAGTTTGGCTAAAATGTTCTAAAGAAAGAATATCATGTAAATGATAAACCAGAGGACGACGAGCTAATAAACTAGATATTGCTCCGACAATTAAAGCCTTTTGGGTATTAGCATAGATTAAATCATAGTTCTTTGCCCGTTGACAGACCTGATTAATTAAAGGTATGATTTGTCCTAAACTGCTTAATGCTGGCAATAAACCACTTTCTTTATTAACATTAATTGGTTGAGTTGTTAAAACCTCCACAGGAATTTGATATTTTTCGAGTAACTTTCTAAAATCACCATCTGCAAATAAACCAACCAGAGCATTTTTACCATAAGGTTTAGCAATATCTGCTAAACACAATTCAGCACCACCAGGTTTACCACTTTGGTCTAAAAATAGAATTTTCATACAATTTTCATGGAATTTCTATAATCAATTTAAGCTAAGAGAACTTGACGAACTTCTTGAGCGATATTCGTCCAATTATAATGTTTAATTGTGTAATTACGACATTCCTCCCTAGAAGGTAGAGGAAGTTTAGCTAACATAATTTGTGTTAACTTATCAGCGATACTTTCTACGGTGATTGATTCAGTAATTAAACCTGGAGAAAAGCCTTGTAAAATTTCTGGCATTCCGCCCACGGGGGTACATAAAACCGGAGTACCACAAGCTAAAGATTCAAGAATAGCTAATCCAAACCCCTCAAAAGATTGACTAGGCATTATAGTTAAATCAGCGGATTGATAAGCTAGAGGTAAATGTTCATCAGGTAAAAAACCCAAGAATTTTACATGATTTTCTAAACCTAATGCTTGAGTTTTTTGTTGAAGTAAAGCCTGAATATGACCACGGCCAGCTATTGCTAACCAAATGTCAGGGACTTGTATTTTAATCATAGCAATTGCTGCTAATAATTTATCAATACCCATTCTATGAACTAAGCGACGGGAAGTAAATAATATTGGTCTGTTGCTTGGCCAACCTAGTTTTATTCTTGCTTCTTGACGTGATAGATTATTCTGAAAGTGGTCAATATCAACTCCACCAGGAATGATGTGAATTTTTTGCCAGGGAATTTGATATTTTTGATGTAATATCTGGCCAAAAGCTTTACTAAGAACAATAAAGCGATCGCACCGATTATAAGTGCTTTGTTCTATTAATTTTTGTTTTAGCCAAATACTAAATTTTTTATTAGTTACTTCTTCTTGACTTTCGGAAGCCCAAGGACCATGAAAGTTAAAGGTAACAGGTATTCCCTTGGGTAAGATGTCTAAAATTGGAAAACTGTATAATGCAAAATGGAGATTAATTGCGTCAGGTTTACCTAATCTTGTTTTTTTAAAGTTATGACGAATTGAGAATAGTCTAGAACTAATTTTACTATCTGGATTAGCTAAATTAGTTAACTTAATTTGTGTATTTTTTGCATCTGCTGGTAAACCAACTCCACACAATTCTATTTCATCTTTCTGTGCTGCTAATTTATGAGTTAATTCATAAATATATCGTTCCAATCCTCCGGGTGTTTTAGGAAACCAACCCGTACCCAAGGTCAAAATCGCCGCAGATTGTGTATGGGATTTTGTATCTTTACGTTCCATTACCAAGATCATTTTTTCAGTATTATCTTCTCATACAAAGCTGGAAATTAAAATCAGCTTAAATCTGAAAAATATTTTATTTCTATAAGCAAAATATATCAAAAAAATATATTTAGAGTATTCCAGGACTTACCCAAGAGAGTAAGAGTATTCCTGTATTGAGTATAATGTAGTTATTTTTAAAGTATATTTTATTGATTTGATGAAGTTTCGATAAAATAATATACAGATTCATATTTATTTGTTAGTTTATGAGTAAGAAATGTAAATTAGAAGTTTTTCAAGCAGATTACTCTGGGTTTTGAAACATTTTTAATGGTTGATTAACTGATAATCAAAAAATTGCTATGAACAATAAATTATTTCAGCTTAGTAAAATTCACCACAAAATTAACGAATATATTAATAGTTTATTTCAGAGTAGATATTGGCGAAAAAAAATTATATTTAACATTTTTCTTGGTCTAACCTGTGGACTAATAGTGACGTTCATAGGAATGATAATGGATTTAGGAAATACGGCCAATACTAAAATTCAGTTAAAAAATAAAACATCTAAAATTTCGGAAATCACTTATACAACTTCCTGGTTAGGAAATACCATTGGTAATGGTAAATTGCGAGTACAAAATAATATTGAGGGAATGTATGTCAAAGATGATGGGACTATTTATACCAATAGCTATTGGGATGAAGCTGGTAGCGAAGCAGGAATTTATAAAGATGGTAAACCAATTTTAAATCTCGAAGATACACATGGTTGGAATCGTTTAGGAGGTAAAGCGATAACAGTAGATAACAAATATATTTATATTGCTATGTCTCAAGGGGGAATGGATCAAACCAAAGAAGATTATCCTCCCAAAGATCAAATTTGGTACTGTGTGAGACGTTATGATTTCAAAGGAAAACCTGCACCTTTTGCAAAAGGAAATGGCTGGGATAAAAGTATGTTAATTACCAGCAAAAGCAATCAAGTAACTGGACTAGCGACGGTAGATAATAAACTATTTGTTAGCAATGCTGGTGAGAATACGGTTCTGGTTTATAATACTGAAACCATGGAAGAATTAAATAGATTTACTGTAACTAATCCAGGAGATATCGCAGTTGATAAAAAGGGCAGTTTATGGATTATTGAAAATCAAAACAGTGGGACATCTGGAAAAATTGTTAATTATTCGCAAACAGGCAAGAAATTACCCCAAGAAATTATAGATATTGATAAACCATCAGCATTAGCGATTGATAATCGTGGTAGATTGTTAATAGCAGAAAATGGCATTAATCAACAATTACTGATTTATAATATCAATAATGAACCAGTTCGTGTAGATAGTTTTGGCGATAAAAAAGGTATTTTTAGTGGTGTACCAGGAGAGGTAAAAACATCAAAACTATATGGAATTACGGGAGTTGGTACAGATAGTAAAGGCAATTTTTATATAAATAATAATGGTTTTAATAAATCAGGAACAGATTTAAGAAAATTCTCTCCATCAGGACAAATACAATGGCAATTACTAGGATTAATATTTGTAGATAATGCAGATACTGATCCACAAACAGATGGTGTTAATCTATTTACTAAACAAGAACAATATGTCATGGATTATAGTAAGCCATCTGGTCAACAATGGACTTATAAAGCTTACACCGTTAATCCTTTTAAATATTCTCAAGATCCCCGTTTACATACATCACCAGATGGTACTTTTGTGCGTCGTATTCAAGGAAAACCTTTTTTATTCCTGACAAATATGTTCGGCAGTTTTTTACAAATTTATCGTTTTCAACCCAATACAGATGGGAAAATTGCTATTCCTGCGGGAATGTTTGTTGGTACTAATAATGGAGGTAAATCTATTACTGGAAATTGGCCACCCTATCAACCAGAAAAAGGAGAGTGGATTTGGCGTGATATTAATGGCAATGGTGCATTTGAAAAAAATGAGTATGATAGTAGCGAAGACTATCCTTATATGGGAGGTTGGTGGGTAGATAGTAAAGGTGATGTTTGGAAAACTTTGCGAACTCAAGATGGTATTCGTCGTTATCCTTTACAGGGAATAGATACTAAGGGAAACCCGATTTATACCTATAGTTCGATGCAAAAAATTAAGACTCCTAGTATCTTTAATGATTTGCGAAGAATTGAGTATTTTCCCGAAACAGATACTATGTATTTATCAGGTTTTACTATTGAACATCCTGCATTTGGTGACGACACTGGAGTAGTAGGATCGGAAATTGTGCGCTTTGATAATTGGAGTCGGGGAAATCCTACCCCAAAATGGCGAACTGTAGTTCCTTATGATACTACTGGTCAGCGAAAAGTCTCGACCGCAGCTATGAGTATAGCTGGTGATTATGTCTTTGCAGTAACGGTCAAAACCGCAGAAGTATATGTTTATAAAGCTGCAACTGGGGAACTTGTACAAAAGATGAGTCCAGGTCCAGAAGTTGGTAATAAAAGTGGCTGGGTTGATATTCCCTACGGTATCCGCGCTTTTCGTCGTGCTAATGGTCAATATCTCGTGTTTGTGGAGGAAAATTGGCAAGGAAAGGTGCTTGTTTACCAATTAAACTTATGATATATAGCGTTTATTTTCTTGAATAAGTGACAATATCCCCGACTTCTCTAAGAATTCGGGAATCTGAATTTATGTTAGTGTTTTAACTTTTGATAAATTGATTATATCATGTCCGGTTGAACAGTTATCATATCTGTTGAGGCTGGTAATGGGTAATTGGTAATTGGGAAAAGGCAATACAATCATGAACTATATCGTAAGTGATTGGGCGGAAATGATATTATTCATGAAAATAAAATCCATGGCAAATATTGTGCAAAAACTTATTGGTATCTTTTTATTAACTTTATATTTTCATGATAATTTAATCAAAAAAATAAATAAGTCTCCTAGAAGTTAATTATCATAATACATAATAATAGTTATTAGTACAAACTTATTGATGATAATAATCAATGGTTATCATAAGTATTTGTGAACAAATTGAATGTTGTTTTGAATTAAACTGAGAATTATGAACAGAAATAAAGTATTAACCTCTTTAGAAAAAATTATCCCTAATAAACTGCTAAATCAGATGCAATATATTCATTGCAGTTTAGTTTCATGGTGGATTTTAAATTGGGGAAGTCAGCCTTTAAAATTTTCCGAAAAATCAGCAATGGTTTTTGCTCCTCATCAAGATGATGAAACCTTTGGTTGTGGAGGTATGATTGCACGGAAAAAGGAACAGGGAATACCAGTAGCTATAGCTTTTTTAACTGATGGTAGAGGTTCTCACGGTGTAAATCTAGATATTCAAAATCTTATCCATATTCGTCAACAAGAATCTTTGACAGCGTTAAGTATTTTGGGAGTAAATAGTTCAGAAATTCATTTTTTTAACTACCAAGATGGCAGTTTATCAACGCTCAATTTAGAGGTAAAACAACAGATAATTAGTCAAATTTCTGAATTACTAAAGGTTTACCAACCAGGAGAAGTTTATCTACCTCATCGTAAAGATTGTCATCGAGATCATGAAGCTACTTATAGCTTAGTAAAAGAGGCAATTAACCAAGCTGGAATGACAACAGAAATCTTCCAATATCCTATTTGGATATTCTGGCGATCGCCATTATTTATTCTGTTAAAATTACAATATATTGCTGCCGCTTATCGCTTTTCAATTACATCAGTAAAAGAGAAAAAACAAAGGGCTATTGCTGCTTATCCTTCCCAAATTGGGATGTTACCCTATGGATTTATCAAGAGATTTTTAAATTCGGAAGAAATATTTTTTAAATCTGAATCCTAGTATTTATCTTAGGATTTAATATCTGATGCACTCTACTAACAGTTACTTCTGTGCATATTAAATTAACCGTAAATCATTACATTGGAGAAGAGTTAAATGCGGATTTTACATATTACTAGTCATCTGCAAAAAATCGGCAATGGTATTGTCAATGTAGCCGTAGACTTAGCTTGTTTACAAGCACAAAGTGGTTTGGATGTTGCTGTAGCTTCTGCTGGGGGAGAATATGAAACATTATTAGCAGATTATGGTGTTAAACATTTTCACTTAAATCAGTCTCGGAAACCATTAAATCTGATTCAAGCTACTTGGAATTATCGCCGAATAATTAATGATTTTCAACCAGATATTGTTCATGTTCACATGATGACAGGAGTTATCTTAGCGGGAATTTTTAGAAAAAATCGAGAATATCATTTAGTGTCTACGGTTCATAATGAATTTCAACATAGTGCTGTACTTATGGGATTAGCAGATCAGGTAATTGCAGTTAGTAATGCAGTGGCTAATTCAATGATTCGACGCGGTATTCCATCTGAAAAATTGCGAGTGGTTAGCAACGGTACTTTAGGAAGTCCTCGGCATAAAAAACTTCAAGATTATCAACCAGTAGCAATGGAATATCCATCTATAACTACTGTCGCTGGGATGTATAACCGTAAAGGTATTTCTGAATTAATTGAGGCATTTAAAATCATTGCCACAGATTTTCCCGAAGCACATTTATATTTAGTAGGAGATGGACCTGATCGTCCTGTGTTTGAGGCTATGGTGAAAAATACAACTTTAAATAATCGCATTCATTTTGAAGGATTCCAACCAGAACCACAACGTTATATGTTAGCCACAGATATTTTTGTTTTGGCTTCCCATTGTGAATCTTTTGGTTTAGTTTTGACGGAGGCACGGGAAGCTGGTTGTGCAATTATAGCTAGTAATGTAGATGGGATTCCTGAAACTTTAGATCATGGTCAGGCTGGGATTTTAATCCCACCTAAAGATATTGACACCTTAACTAATACTTTGACACAATTACTGAGCGATCGCCAACTCTTAAATAAGTGGAAATTCCGCGCTCAACAAAATCTACAAAGATTTCATGCAGCGCGAGTCAATGAAGAAACACTAGCTGTATATCGGGAATTAATGAGAAAATCCAATGTAATTGAAGTTATGGAAATCAGAGAATTAGTAACTGGTAAATAAATAGCAAAGGAGAAGGAAAATCAGGGAAAATAATTATATCTTTCATATCTTTTAGGAGTTTTTGCAAGAATTTTAAAAAATAAAATAGCGGGGAAAACCATAGTCTTTCGGAATGAGGGTTTTGAGCCAATCTTCTGATCAAGACTCAGATCCCCGACTTCTTAAAGAGGTCGGAGATCTTATTGTTCAAAAAGGAAATATTTCTCCCTTACAGGGGGAGTCTTTTTGTAGTTTCTGTGACAATATTAGGCATTATAGAGCCTATAGTTTTAATAAAGTTTTGGGCATAACGCTGTGTAGAGAATTGAATAGCGCGTTGTCTTGCTGCTATTCCCGCAGATTGGGCAAATTCCTGGTCGTCAAGATAGCGAAGAATGGCTTCTGTTAGGGCTTCTGCATCGTCGTAAGCTGTTAACAGTCCATTTACCCCGTCAGTGATAATTTCCGTTGGACCACCAGCATTACCAGCGATGACGGGTTTACCTAATGCCATTGCTTCAATAATCACAATTCCAAAGGGTTCTTGATCAGAAGCATGGACAAATACATCCATTGCTTGCACCCATTCTGGCACATTGCGCTGTAACCCAGCCATAATTACTCTATCACCTAATTTTAGATCAGTGATTTGTTGATTTAAAAATTCCTGATAATCCGGTTCCAGATCATGTTTACCACCAACTACGACACAATGGGCATCAGGATATTTCGCTAATACTTTGGGCATTGCTGCTACTAGTACGTGCATTCCTTTCCAGCGTTGCAAGCGTCCGACAATGCCGATTAAAGGGACATTTAAGGGTAAACCCAGTTTTTTTCTGGCTTCTGCGGGAGAAGGCAAAATAGCAGGATCAAATCGCTCTAGGGCTACTCCAGGATAGACTAGGGGAGTTGGTCTGTGAGGCCAAATCCGTGCTTGTGCTTTTTGACCATCTTTTGAGAGTGTAACAATTGCTTGGGCTGGTATGAAAGTTGCTAACCGTACTAACCAAGTTCGAGCATCAGGAACTTCTAATTGATACCAAATAGCTGGTAAACCGGCTAACATTGCCGCTAAACCACCGGAAATATGGGTAATCCACATCCAGCTAACGATCGCATCTACACTTTCTTGACGAGCGATCGCTGCTATGCGCAAAATAGTAGTCATAAATCGGTGAATTTGACGCAAACGGCCACTAATCACAACTCGCGTATCAATACCCAGGTTTCTTACCTGCTCTACCATTGGTCCGTCTTCTAAAAATATTGCCAACCAGTCTACATTGGCATTACGTCCTTGTTGCATTAAATCCAAAAACATCATTTCACCACCGCCTCGCTGTTCGGCTAATGGCATGATAATCATAACTTTCATAATTTACACCTGAGCGGCTGATCGTTAATATTTCTGGCAAAAATCCTGGGTGGATTTTTTAACCACAGATAAACGCGAATGATTCACAAGATTTTTTCCAGTTAGATAATCTTGTCTTTTATTTAAGTTTTGAGTCCCATGTCTGGAGAATTTTGAGGATTTTGATAATACTTATGTGCGGCCATACAGATGGCAAAAAATCCCCACAAAATCATCCCGGAAACACTCAACATTCCACTACCAATAATTAGTTGTGAACAAGAACTAATAGCAATAGCCCGAGCGGCACTAACAAAACTATCAAACCGCGCTTCCGTATATTGGCTAACAGTAATAATCATTAAGATTAATCCGCCCATATAAGGAATAGCCCCCAACCACCCCAGGGTAAAAAACATATCTAAAATGCCACTATCAATGACAACTACTTCTATTTGTCCGGTTTTTTCGTTGACTTTCCAGATATTTCCTAAACCATTACCGAAACTATTAGTTAACGCTAAACCAAGATTCCTCTCATAACTGCCTGATCTATCTTTTAAACTGCCATCTTGTTGCAAATTAGCAAAAGTTTCTAATCGAGAATTTACAACTTTAGCAATTGGTTCTATAGTTAGCAAGGGGAGAACACAGATGGACATTACTAAAATGATTGTAATTAATCGCATTTGAATTTTAGCTTTTACAGAACCCATAATCATAATTATCCCCAGTAACCAACCGCCCCAATTAGTCCTAGCTTGTGATAGCAAAAACGATAAATAGCCCACGGCTGAAGCGGGAAAAATTAACGGACCTGAACTGGTGAATAATAATAACAAACCTGCTTGCATAACGGCACCAAATGGACCTACTGAATGCAGTGTACTCCAGACACGCATCCCAAAAGGGACAGGATTTCCAGAACTAGTAAAAAGTTTTGATTCTATTAGCCAAAAGCGATCCCACTCCGGTGCTACGACAAATTGATATATACCGTAAGTTCCTATCAGCAAAACACACCAGAGAAATACACGCTGAATATTTTGTTTATAGCTGGGATAATCTCGCCAGTTGATAAATAAGTGAAAAGCGAAAAGAATGGGACTCATCCAGTCTAGAAAACCCCGGATTACTGGAATTGGTTGATTGTAAACTAGACCGATCAAAAAAGCATAGAATACTCCAATAAAACCCAAAATAAAAGGTAAACCACCTTTACGAACTGCGCTAGGAAGATATTTTAAAAACGTGGCTATGGTGACAAATACTACTAAATAAGGTGCTATGAGCATTTGACGGGTAGGGTCCCAGCCAACACGATAGTCAACTAAACGAGTCAGCAAAGGTGAAAGAAACCAGATCCACCAAGTGAAGCCAATGTAAAGTAGGGAATGGCGCAAATACAAAAATACAGCCACTAAGAAAGCTGTTACCGGAAAAATTAGACGCAATAGGCCAGCACTAATAAAATAATTAGCTGTGATTAAAAATAGGAAGCCAAGAATGACTATCCAAGCCTGTGCTGTTCGTTCTTGAGGATAGAAGTTTTGTCGTAAAAAACTATTAAAAAGTATCGGTTTGGAAATCACTTTGATCTCGATTTTGTATGAATAAAAATTTGGATGTTGGCAGTTTTTAATTAATAGCCAAAATGGTGTTTATCAAGGTTAAATTTTGCCAATTCAATTCTATAATGTTGATATCCTAACCATCTTCCTTTTAAGGATGCTTGCAATTTTTTGGTAGCAAGTTGTCCTTGTTTGGGAAAAAGTCGCAGCCATTGACATATTCCTAAACTTTCCCTTGTACCTACTAAAACTGACCAAAATAAAAATACAATCCGACGCAAAGGAGAAAGATGTTCTAATAAAACTAGGGTTTCATTATGGACTAGGTTAATTAATGCAATGTCGTTGAAGTTGTGCCGTTGATCTTCATCAAAACGTTGGGCTGGATAGTGATCTACAGCAATACTGGGATCATAAATCATTTTCCAACCTGCTCGTTTTAAGGTCAGAGTAAAGGACATTTCAAAATGCACTTGTGCGCCAGTGCCTTTCATTCTTTCGTCAAAGCGTAATTTTCCAATAGCTTGGGTGCGGAAGCTCATATTCACACCTTTAAGAATATCAACTTCACGGGGTGCGCCAATTCCTAAATGATGATTGCCTATAACGCGCCCAAACCATTGCAATTTACCAACAACTGGTTGGTACTTGTCTTCTAGTTTTCCCCCTTGATAAATCCAATCACGGCCACCAACTCCGCCAATGTGAGGATCAGCCAAGAAATGGGTATTAATTTTAACCAACCAGTCGGAATGGGGGGCCGCGTCATCGTCGGTGATGGAAAGAATGTCACCGTTGACTTTGACTAGTCCAGTGTTAAGGGCGGCCACTACTCCCGGCTGACTGACGGTAACGGTTTCTAGGGGTAGATGGTGGTGCTGTTGGTTAAGAAACTGCTGAGTTTCTGTGTCTGTATCCCTGATGACGACGATGGCCTGATCAACTGGTTTAGTTTGCTGTTCTAGGGCTTTCAGACAGCGGTACAGGTCTTGAGGACGGCGATAGGTGGGGATGAGAACTGTGTTTCTCATGGTTGGTTAATTCCGCAAATATATTGAGATAGTTTTGTGCCATATTTGTCCAACTATGTTTTTCCGCTAGGACGCGGGCGGCTTGTGCCATTTGTTGACGGAGTGGGCGATCGCTGGCTAATATAGATAAACTAGCTGCTAAACTATCAATGTGATCGGTTTCTGGCAAGACAATTCCTGCTTCTGCTGTGACTAATTCTGCACCCCCTGTAGCGGTGGCTGTAATCACAGGTAAGCCAGAAGCCAATGCTTCTAGTAGTACAAGGGTGCAAGCTTCGTAACGGGAAGGAAATACAAAAAAATCTGCTGCTTGCATAATTTGGGCAATATCTCGACGATATCCCAAAAAATGTACTCGTTCACTGATACCTAAATTATTTGCCAATTCTAAAAACGGACTTCCTTTTGTATTGCCAACTACAGCTAAATGTAAATCAGCAACTTTTTTTAAAGCTTTTAATACCGTATCTAAATTTTTTCTCGGTGTGCGAATATCTCCGGCAAATAATGCCAAATTAACATTTTCCGGTAAACCTAATAGGCTACGAGAAGTAACACCAGGAGTAAATTCTTGTAAGTCTACACCATTGACAATTACCCGAATTTTTTGGCGAGGTACACCAATGCTAACCAATTCTTCCGCTACTTTTTCGGAAACAGCAATAATACTTTTAGCCTGAGAAAAAGCTTGTTTTTCCCAATAGGAATTAGCGGCGGTAAATAACCATTGATATAAACCGTAAAAATCTTTACGACTGCGAGAAATATGCACAGGCGATCGCCACCATGAACTATGAACAAAATGCACAGCATTTACATCAGCTGCACTCATAGTAATTGCACCATTGACTTTAATTAAATCCAAATTACCTCGATTTTTATCCAACCAAGCTGCACTTTTTTTCGCAAAAATGAAATTGCGGATAAATTCGCTAGGATAACCTTCCACTGGGATAGAAATCCAACTAACTGCACGATTTTCTAATAATTCAGGGGCAACTTCACTGGCTAATAATGTTAATTGATAACCCCGACGAATTGCTTCTTGAGCTACTTCATAATTAACTCGTCCTTGACCATCACCTTTTTTGATTTTGTGGGTAACAATACAAAGTTTCACTTATTACCTCTCTTAAACATTCAAGATTTTATTTGTTAAATTGGGGGGAATAAAACTGATAATCAGGGCAGCTAAAGTTCGCAAATTAAATTTTTGTTCACTTAAAGTCTGCCAAAAATAACGGCGAGCATCTAGGATTTTTTGATCTCGTAATAAGCCAATTCCTAGAGTTGTATTAGCTGCTAACCATTTTTTTCTAAAGTGGGAATTAAATTCCTTTAAACGTTCATCCTCCATAAAGACTTGATAACAGAAGATTTCACTTTTACCTTTACGAATTTTTGCTTGAACGTTACGTTTTCCACTGAGCATAGTATCAGTTTGTTCATGGGCGCGATATCGTGTTAATCTTTCTGGTTGATAGTAGACTCCATGGCCAGATATACAACAAAGATATGTTAAATATAGATCCCACATTCCTCCAACTTCTGGTGGAATCATCTCCCAATTAATTAAACTATTACGAATTACAGCAGCCGCAGCGGTAGATATACTTTTATCAATTAGGCCAATTTTGTAGAAATTTTGATGAATTCCTGGGGTGATTTTATCTCGCTTAAATCCCCGTGAATTTTCCTCAGTTCCAGAATAATTAATTTGTCCTTGAGCGTCAATAATATATTGGTCGCAAAAAGCGAGAATTAAATCAGGATTTGCTTCTAAAGGGGGTACAAGTTTGACTAAAAAATCTTCATTCCACATATCATCATCATGGAGACTGGCAATATATTTACCTTGTGCCATTTTAAAAGCATGAAGTTGATTAGCTAACATCCCAATATTTTCTGGGTGTCGGTGAAATTTAATGCGTGAATCGTTAAATGATTCTATTAAAGATGCAGGATTTTCTGAACTACAATTATCACAAACTATAATTTCAATATTTTCATAAGTTTGTTGAACTGCACTATTAATTGCTTGTTTCAAGTATTCTGGGCGATTATAGGTAGGGATAATAACGCTAACTAGGGGTTGTGTGAGTTGAGAATTAATAAACATGATTGCAATTCCTTGATTTTTAATTGATATCCCCAACTTCTTAAAGAAGTTAGGGATGTTTAAATTCAGTAATAGTTTGTGAGTAGATTTTTTCTAATTTGTGAATGTGAAGATCAAGAGAAAATTCTTGCTGAAACCATTGTTGACCTTCTTCACCCATTAATCGGCTTTTGTGATAGTTTGTTGCTAATTCGTTGATGGCATCTGCGAGATTTTGAATATGATTAGGTGTAATTAAAATACCTGTTTTACTATTTTGTACATATTCGGGAATACCACCAATTGAACTGGCAATTATGGGACGATAATGGGCATAGGCTTCTAGAGTTACTAGACCAGCGGGTTCAGGCCAAAGACTGGGAAAAACTACAGCTAAACACTGTTGATAAAGTGTTTTTAATTTGTCTTTATTACACCAACCATGCCAGGTAATACGCCTATTCAAACCTATTTTTTTAGCTAATTGTTCCATCTTAGATTTAATCCAACCTTCACCAGCAATATCAAGATGAATATTGGGGTTAGTCTTTGCTAAAGCTTTGAGTAACCATTCAATTCCTTTATCGGGAACAATGCGACCAACAAACAAAATTCGCTGATTTTGATGAATTTCTTGAGTTAAAGATGTCGTGGGATATTTAGGTTGTTTTACACCACAGTGAAGTGTAATTACCCGATGAGGTGATAAACCATTATTAATAATTTGCTCCCGCACATAATTACTATTAGCAATTATAGGAATATTGATTTTTTTAGCATTGCTGAGAAAATCGTAACTACTCCGCCAATTTTGCCATATTTTTTCCGGTCTACGACTACCACAACCATCTACTAAATGTCCCCAAGTACAGCCAAGGGGGTGCATATTGCGATCGCATTTCTGTTGACGATTTGCTAAATATTTTGTGCCACTAGGACAGTAACTACAATGATTATGAAGTGTAAATATCGCCGGGCATTCTCCCCGCAATTCTGCTAAAAATTCTGGATCATGAAGGTGGAGTAATTTACATTGTCCTTGGTCTAAATTTTGGAAAGAATTAATATGGTGATTACTCACTCCTAAGATTTCCGAATTTACCAAAGAAGCTATATAAGTTTCTAATCCACCACCACCTTTAATATTAGCAGCAGAACATTGATATATTTTCTGTTGAGAAACTATTGCATGATTCATATTCAACTTCTTGATCTTATTGGTTATTAGCTATAACAGTTAACGGGAACTTAATTTTATAGTCAAATTCAGCCAGAAATATCTAAATTCAACCAAAACTTATGTCTGACATCATTAACATAGTGTCTCAAAGCAATTTTCCTTTTATCGAACTTTTCTAAATACTGAAATTGGTCATCAACACTTAAAATAAACTTGGTTTTATCCAGAGGCTTTGCCTGATTATTGTGCATAGCTAAATGCACTACAGTTTGTTCTGTAAAATAAACAGGTACATCTACAAATTCAGTAACACGCTCTAAAGAACTTACCCAATTTATTTGCTGTTTTAGTATAAAAAACCCTGCATTTACTGGATTTAATTTTTCATGATTATGTAATATTATCCGTTCATCTAATGACGGTAAACAATCAGGTAAATACCAAGAATAACTATCATCTGAATCACATAAATTTACAAGTTCCTCAGCACCGGGAAAAAAGAGAATATCAGCATCAGTGTAAATTGTAGGTTTATCAATAGAAATTGAAGTTAATACAGCCAATCTTCTCCAAAATGCCATAATCGCACGATGAGGATAATTTACTACGTAATTTGAAATAGGTTTAGGTATATCACCTATTACTAAATCTTTCCATTCAATAACATCAACACAGGAATTTATTCGGCGTAAAATATTACGAGAAGATGACGAATAGCTACCATCAGAAATGACAATAAATTTGTTAGGAATACCAACATAACGAATAAATGACCTAATATTTGCTACTTGAATAGCGAAATCCCGTTCACAAGAAAAAGCATAGACATCTATATTGGCTTTTTTCTCTGGAGTCAGTGGAAAATTGACAATATTATTAATGGCTTTATTATATAAAAAACGATGAATTTTTGCTTGAAATTTTGCAGAATGATAGCCTATATTTACCATTGTTTTTATCCAAAAAATAAACAGAATACTTGATTAAAAGATGAAACTTAAGAGTGCAATTGAAATTTTTATATTGTTTCATTACACCTTGAATTTGTCTGATGCTTATGTACGGTAATTAACCTACTTTACAATGAAAATAATTAGTTAAAGTTGCGGTTGAGCAAATACTGTCAAAAATTTTTAAGTAGTCTTGCACCAGAATTTGATAACTTAATTCATTTTTTAAATGACTGCGATCAAATCGTAAAGGAGAGCCAGAAAACTTAGCTGTTATTATGTGATAAATTACTTCATTCATAGCTTTTACATCCGTAGGTTCTACTAACCAAACACCTGGTTTATCTTGTAAGTAATTCCAGTTTTCTCCATGAGGTACTGCTGCTAAAATAGGTCTATCTGTCATCAAATATTCATAGGTTTTACAAGAAATTCTTCCTCCTTGTGAACCATCTGGACGATTTGGTAAAGTTATTAATAATAAATCTGCTTGTCTAGCTAATTGAATAGCTTGAAAGTGAGGTAATGCTCCACATACAGTTACTATATCTGTTAGATTTTGATTTTCTAAAACTCGATTAACCACAAATTCTGGAAAACTATTACCATAAATCGAGAGTTTGATTTTGCTTTGCCATTCCGGGTTTTCTGCATTTACTTTTCTGATAGCTTCACCCACAAAAACTGGACTAGAACTACGATAATCAATTTTTGCTCGTTCATAATATCCCCATTTCAACCAAGCATGATAAAGTTTTTTCAGCAAGGTTTGTTCTTGAGGTAAATGATAGAAATCATACCAGCCATTCATCCCACCTGTATAAATAATCTCAAAAGATGAATTATCATTTTTCGAGTTAATAGGAGTAGCAAAATCTAAAGGATCTGCACCACAACGAATTAAATGAAACTTTGATTTTTGCGTTTCAGGCTGACGATTTTTGACTACATCTAAATTGAATTGAGAAACATAAACTACCGCATTTGCTTGTCGAACATAAAGGTTTTCTAGCCAAATTTCGAGATGATAATGTAACCAACTGACAGACTTAGGGTGCATATCAGTACAAATAAGTGAATCATCTAAACTAACTATTAAAGGTAACCTTGTGAGGAATTTTAGCGCAACTCCCACTAAACCTGCAGAATAGGGCATCATAATCACAAAAATAGCATCTGGTTGTTGCTTTTTAATTAATTGATAGCCTTTTAATACTGCTGGTAAAAACCAAAATATCTCTGAATCTGGCCAAATTAATAATGTTAATATTTTCTCAAGTCTCAGTTTTCCTAGCCATGTAATTAAAGTTTGTGGATACCAACTTTTTACATAATGAATATTAGATTTTTCTGATAAATAACCATCCTGTGTAGCTGTTAATACATTGATTTGCCAAGTTTTTTGAAATTCTCCCAATAGTTTATTAGCCCTATGGGCAATTGGCGTTCTTAAAGGTGGTAAATAATGGGCTATACAAAAAAGTTTTGGCTGATTTTGTAATTTTTCTGCCAAGTTATTTTGATAATTAGTAGATTTGTTTACTTTAGCAAAAGTTAAGGATAGAAATCCTAAAAAAGAATTATTCATTGCTATTATTATCTACATTATTTACCTGGATAATTTGAGTAATTAAAACCGGATTTATGATTTATAATCATATTAATCATCATGTCTATGGCTAACTTCATACTGCATTTGGTGATATTGCCAAAGTTTACCTTTTTGTGCTAAAAGTTCTTGATATTTACCCTGTTCTACTATTCGTCCCTGTTCTAAAACTACAACTTTATTTGCCTTAGCAATAGTAGAAAGACGGTGAGCAATAGCAATTACTGTGCGGCCAGCAGATAGCTTTTCTAGTGACTCTTGAATTAAACGTTCAGAAACAGAATCTAAGGCACTTGTAGCTTCATCTAAAATCAAAATTTCTGGATTTCTCAGCAATGCCCGGGCAATAGCAATTCTTTGTCTTTGTCCTCCTGATAACCGAACACCTCTATCTCCTAATTGTGTATTAAACCCCTCCGGCATTTCTAAAATAAATTCTAGAGCATTTGCCAATCGAGCGGCTTCTTTAATTTCCGTTTCTGTTACTTTTGGTGTACCATAAGCAATATTTTTCCAAACAGAAGTATTGAAAATAAATGTATCCTGACTAACAACTGCTATCTGACGACGAAGAGAGTTGATTTCAAATTTGCGAATATCAACTTCATCTATATAAATATAGCCATCACTAGCATCATGAAAACGAGGAATTAAATCTGCAAGTGTAGTTTTTCCGGCACCAGATGAACCAATTAATGCCGTCATTTCACCTTGTTTAATTGAGAGAGTAATATTATGTAAAACTCGTTGATTAAGACCATAATCAAAATCTACAGATACTAAATCAATTGACCTTTTTAAACCTAGAAATTTGAGTGTGCCATTTTGAAAGTAGATTTTATCATCAGTTTTCAGGAGATTCTTAATATTTTCTACTGCTCCGGATTGGGTAGTTAAAAAAGCTACAACTCCATTCAAATCTTGAGTCATAGGGATAATGCGAAATAGTACAAAGAAAAAGGTCAACAAAGCTGAAACCTTCATTAAACCTGTGACTAGTGCCACAATGATCATACTAATCAGAATTAGAGTAGATATACTCTCAGCTAAAGGTTTAACTACCAAAGAAATCCAGTAAACACTTTTCAAAGTGTCAACTATTTTTTCACTTGCTTTATAATACCGTTTGCGCTCAAATTCTTGAGTAGAAAAAGCATGAATTGTGCGTATACCTTGAATAAACTCTAGCGTCCTAGAAGTAAAGTTATCATTAGCTGTAGTAATACCAAAACTACGTTCTCTAATTTGTTTATTTAGTGTAGATAATGCCACCGCCAAAAGACTAAATAGCAAAATTGAAACTATGGAGAGTTTCCATGAAAGGATAAACAGGGAAACAGAATAGACTATGAGTGCGAAGATTCTAGTAATTAAAAAAGCTATACCCCCAAAAATTTGTCTAATTCTCTCCATTTCATTGGTGAGTATATTAATTAATTCTCCAGATTTTTTCTGATTAAAATAGCTGAGAGTTTGAGCCTCCAATTGTTCAAAAACTCTTTTACGGAGCGTGTCTACTAAACTTATTTCGCTAAACTGGATGCAAATTTGTGCTAAGTAGTTAAAAGATGCACGCATACAGGTTGTGATCACAATTAAAGCTGATACTCGATATAATCGATCATTTACTGAACCATTAATTCCTAAAATCAAAATATCAAACCACTCAATTCCTGTTTTTACCGGTTCAGCACCAGGAGTAGTTAAACTTTGCAAGAATACCAATAGAAATCCTAAACCAAACCCTTCAAAACTTGCAGATAAAATTGAAAACACTAAGGCTAAAATTGCTACAATTCGAAAATGTTTAAATTGTCGTAATATTAACCGATTATTTTGCCAAAAACTTGTAGCCTGGAAGAGTTTTACCGTTGACAGTATAAATGCTGTCTGCATAGTTTTCCTTGTTTTTAATTAGGTGCATAATTCACGATGAAAAACATCAAAACAGGAAATATTCATCCAATAGAAAATTAGATAATTTCCCTGATCTGTAGGCATTTAAATTTTAGCCTTTATCTGCCATATATTGATAAATTCGGTTAGTTGATTTAACTTTTTTCTGTTCTTCTAAACTTAATTTGACTGCATCTTCTAAAGATAAACAATGATTGTTAATTAAGCAATATTTTCCCTGCAATACATTCAATAAATTAGAGAAAATATCCAGAAAGTATTTACATAAACCAGAGGGGAAATTTCTGGTATCATCTTTGAACTTTGAGTGAAATTTGATCGACTGAAAAAGTTGACCATTTGCGCCAACATACCATTCATAATTAAGCAGAATTCTGGCGGAATATATTTGCATAATTATCAATCCTCCAATCAGAAATGGCATCATAAATAAGAGTAAAAATAACGCCAAATTCCAATCAATTATTCTTGAAAAAAATCTGAAAAATTCATTACTTTTTTTTGGCAATTTCTGATAACTAGGAATACTCATAAATATGGGCTTATTAGCCTTTTGACAAGCATCTGCCCAAAGTCTTAATAAAGAATCACCGATTTTTGGATCTATGCTCACTAAGGTAATTGGAGAATGTTTTAAGCACTCTATTAAAGATTGTTGATTCTCTAGTGAAGCTAAATAGGGATGTGGCAATTTTCCAGAACTTTTGACTAATAACTTTCCTCTGCGCCATTTTAATGTGCAGGATAGGGAGCTAATATTTTCAGACTGCTGAGGTATAATAGAGTTATTATTTAGATTAGAAATAACTGAGGTTGGCATAATATTGTCAGTGATAAAATAGTAAAAGATTGAGTGTATCTCCAGTCACAGAAAATTAGGATTACTGTTTTTCTGTCGTTTTATTCACAATAAAAGCAGATATTAAATATTTGAAGTGAATTTAACTTTCATTGCTAGATAGGTTCTCCTAATAATATCTGTATATGTCAATATCAATAGCAAAAATTAACTAAGATAGCTATGAATTAACGCCACTTCGTATTTCCTTTAGGTTTGAGGATTTTAATATGTCTTTCGATCTCTACAATATAAGACCTTTGATTAATAGATCATGGATAAACAACTTCTTTATTCACTCTTTAAATAGATATTACTTTTATTGGCAAAATATTAAGCTACGATAAATGAATTAATTGTCACTAAATAAAGTTAACCAAAATTTGGTTTTCATAAAACATATTATTATCAAATATATAAAACTCATATTTTATTTTTATTTTATTTTTGAATCTCATTTCAGAGACCCGACTTCTTAGAGCAGTCGAGGATATTGTTGTTGAGAAATTATTCAATGCCAAAAACCCCATGACTACCTATTGGAGTCCGGGGGTGTTTGAGAATGTCCTAACTATTTAACTAAATTGAGTGATCAAATATTCTGCCTTATTCTTCCATTGCTGGTTGCAAAACGAATTGTTTTGGCTTTACATAAGGGACATAGGTGCTATCAGATGAAGATACACCATTAGCTACAACTCCAATCAAATTTAACTTACTCAACATCGCTGTAGCTTGATTAAGTTGGGTGCGTGTCACTTTACCAATACTTGCCATTATGATCACACTTCGACAAGATGATGCTGTGAGCATAGCATCCACTAAACCAAGAACGGAAGGGGCATCTATGAGTACCAAATCATAATTTTCTTCAAATGCGGCCATCAATTGCTTCATGCGAGGAGAACTCAAAAGATGGGCAGGATCAGTCGGTATTGGTCCAGCGGTTAAAATGTCAATGTAAGATGAGCCAGAGTAAGGAACACTGATGTGATTAGGTAGATTAACTTCACTTTCTAATAAAGTTGAAAGTCCCTGTTCATTGGGAAGATTTAGTTGTTTGTGGAGATTAGGATCGCGGAGGTTAGCATCAATAAGTAAGACCTTTTTATGCAAACGAGCCGCACTCATAGCTAGACCTAACGCCAAAGCTGACTTACCATTATCTGGTAATGCTGATGTCACCATTAAGGATCTCAAATCAGAGACATTATTGAGTAGTTCGATATTTTTGTAAATGAGATCAAGTGATTCCCAGCGGGGAGGAGATTGTAGTACCTGAATTGTCCAAGGAGCAAGAACTTCTGGTTTGCCAAATGGCAATTTGATCATTGATTCTCTGGGTTTAGCAGGTGGCAATTTAGGAGTTGTTCCTAATAAGGGGAGAGAAACCTGTTTTTCTAATTCAGCCGTAGTATGCACAGAATCATCAGATGCTTCACGAATAAAGGCAGCAATACCTCCTAACATTAAACCAATTACTGCTCCTAATAATAGGTTTTGTCTGATGTTGGGACCAGTTTGAACTCCTTCTTGGGGTTCTTCTACTACTTCCCAATTAAATCCACCTTTAGAAAGTTCTTGACGTAATTTTTGTTCAGATCTTAATAATTGCTCCAATCTTTCTCTGCTAAATTGTAATTGGGGAAGTATGCGATTGTAATAAGCCAATAGAGAAGGAAACCGCTTTAGATCCGTTTGTAATTCTTTTTCTTTTGCTGCTAAAGTTTGGTCGCGGGCTGTTAATGCAACTATGGTAGTTTGGGTTTCTACTAATTGACCTGTGAGATTAAGATCAATTTCTCCAAGTTGTCCTTGTTGTAAAAGATTGTCTCCAGAACTAAGGACTGGATTAGAACTTTGTCCTAAAGTTCTGCTAACTTCTTTTTGCAAAAGTTGTTTTTGACTTTGCAGTTGTTCTTGTAATTTTTGAACGCTGGGAGTATCTTCAGTGAAGCGTAAGCGTTCCTGTGCTAAAGCTAGTTCTGTTTTTTGGATTTCATTGAGTAAACCTTGGTAGCGGGTAGACTGACTTAAACGAGAAGAAACTAGAGCATTTTGTGGAGAACGGTTTAGTTGTGCTTGCAAAGATTTTTGTTTTGCTAAAGCTTCTTCATACTGAGAACGAGTTGCTTGTCGTTCCTGTTGCACAGTATTTAAAGTGGTCTCTATGGTTTTGGCCT
The DNA here is from genome assembly GCF_014696755.1 of Anabaena sp. FACHB-1391. Classification (NCBI taxonomy): domain Bacteria; kingdom Bacillati; phylum Cyanobacteriota; class Cyanophyceae; order Nostocales; family Nostocaceae; genus Anabaena; species Anabaena sp. FACHB-1391. The sequence goes on from NZ_JACJQS010000010.1 coordinate 54,468, forward strand.
GAGTTTCTGGATCAATTAAATTCTGATTTCTGCGAAATCGTTGTAGATTTGCTTCGGAAACAGTTACTTCATCGGTAGCTTTTCTTAATTGATCTTTAATGACTTGTAGACCCTTTTGTAAGCGTGAATTTTGCTGTTGTTTGTTATATTCTAAATAAACTTGCTGAATAGTATTCAGAACTTTTTTAGTTTTCTCTGGATCGTTATCGCTATAATCAACTTGAAAGATTTTAGTGGCAATATTATCATCTTTGGTCTTGATTTGATTTAAGACCAAAGAGTTTTTTAAATCCATTACTGTTAAGTCTGGATATTCAGATTTGAGTTTATCAACTGCTTTTTGAATCAGTCCAGAACTCTGCATTAAGTTCAGTTGAGTAGCGGTATCTATCTCGATGTTAGTATCGGTAAACTGACTTTCGGTGTTATCAGTTTCTTTCTTCCCTTGATAGTTAGGTTCTACTAACAATTGCATGGTGCTTTTGAAGCTGGGTTCTGTTTTTAAGGCCATGATACCAGCGATGGCTGTAGAACTCAAAAATACTAATAATATCCAGGGAAATCGTCGCCACAGTACAGCAAAGATTTGTCCGTAACCTGGATCGGTTTCTGAGGCTGAATTTATATTTGGATTTAGACTAGTTTGAACCACTTTTATTATCCTTATCTACTATACACTACCCAAACACCTAAACAATCAAATAAATTAACAATAGACACCACTGGCTTGATCAATAATTCGCTCAACTTTACCAAAAAATGACTGTTCTGAAAACTTGCTAACAGCATGATTACGAATGGTTTCATAATCCCAAGATATTCCTCCAGCTTCTAGTAATGCTGCTTGTAAAGAGCATGGTGTTTGTCTTTGAAAAAATACACCTGTTTTCCCTGGTATTTGAGTATCTAATACTCCACCTGCTCCATAGGCAATTACTGGTGTACCACTAGCATTTGCCTCGACTGGAACTAATCCATAATCTTCTAAAGCCGCAACAATAATTGATTTGGCTTTAGAAAATAAGTCTTTACGTTCTTTATCACTAACATGACCAAGAAATTGGATGTTGGGTAATGCCTGAGCTTTTAATTTTTCTTGTTCTGGTCCATCACCTGATATTAATAAATTCCAGCCTAGCCAATTAAAAGCTTCGACTATTATATCAAGACGTTTATAACTTATCATCCGCGCCGATGCCAGGTAATATTCCTCTTTAGTATCGGAAAAAACAAAGTTGCTTGTATCAATTGGATAATTAACAACAATGGCTTGTTTGTGATATATCTTTTCAATTCGCTGGGCAACAATGCTAGAGTTGGCAATGTAAAGATCCGGTTCTTGAGCATATTTCAGGTCTAGATTTCTGATGATTTTAAATACTTTTTCAATCAGGGGAGCAAAGTATCTATAGTCTCCATATTCCCGTAAATAAGTTTCTGTATCCCATAAAAAACGGGTAACATTATGACAAAAACAAATATGTCTGGCTTGGGGTTTTTTCCGTACTGCCTTGGCAAAACTTGTGCTACTGCTAATAATCAAGTCATAGTCTTGTAGATCCAAAGACCGAAATGCTGGAAAATACAGGGGAGCTAACATCCGAAAATATTTGGTTGCACCAGGAATTTTCTGCAAAAATGTGGTATTGATAATTCTTTCCCCTAGATCAATACTCTTTTGTGCATCATATAATGAGGTGAAAATGTCGGCTTCGGGATAGCGTTTGCACAATAATTCAAATACGCGTTCTGCTCCACCGCGCTGAGTTAAGTAATCATGGACGAGAGCAATTTTCATAACGGGTTTCCTATAATTTGGTCATGGGTGATGGGTAATTGGTAATTGGTAATTGGTAATTACTAATTCCTATTCCGTATTAATTGATTTTTATACCAATCTATTGTTTGTGCTAAACCTATATCTAAAGGTGTGATAGGTTGCCAATTAAGTTTGGTTTGAGTGAGGCTAGTATTGGCAATTGTGACTTTTTCGATTGGCCTATCTGGTAACACGCCAAATAAAGGCTGAACAGGCGCACCTAATAAGTCTCTGATGTTTTCTACAACTTGGCGAATTGATACCAGAATCCCTGAACCTAAATCATAAGTGCCACCTTCAATGTTCGGCCTCTGTGCAGCAGCAATTAGTCCGGTAATGACATCATCTACGTAAATCCAATCAACTTCTCGTTTACCACTGGCTAGTTTTGGCGGCTGATTTTTTAATAAGGACAGGATGACTGAAGGAATAATTTTGTGTCCGGGTTGTCTAGGTCCATAAGTCATAAAAGTCCGGGCTATGACTACGGGTGTTTGATAAAGTTGATGAAACATCCTCCCATAGGCACTACTAGCCCATTTAGCAGCGGCGTAGGGAGAGGCGGGAATAATTTCCTGATTACTCAATTCTGGTTCTTCCAGAGAGCCGATGAGGACGATACGTTGGCATTCTATTTTGGTGGCTACTGTTAAAATGTTAACGGTACTGGTGAGTAAACTGTGATAAGTGGGTAATACCAGTTCTGCTCCCGCTGCACCTGTGACGTTACCAGATAAATGAAAGATCACATCTGGCTGAATTTTCATTAACAGTTTTTCTACGGATTCTATGTCTTCTAAATTGCTTTGCCACCAGTTTAAATTGGGGGTTGCTGATGTCTGTACTCGCCGGGAAATTGCGTGTACTTCTGCACCAATTTGACACAAGCGATCGCATAAATGATTTCCCAGGAAGCCACTAGCACCTGTAATTAGTATTTTTTGCTCAGATAAGCTCGAAATGAAGTTGTTCATTTTAACTGCAATAAATCATGTTTAAATAAGGCATCGGCTGATTGTTTGATCACTGTAAATGGCAAACCAGATTTATCAGCAATATCCAACAAACTATGATTACCATCTGATAAATTTAGTACCCAAAGAATTGCTAGTTCATTGAGTTGTTCTTCTGCTTGTCCACCCACTGCCCGATATAACCCTCTTTTCCCCAGTCTTGGTTCACATTTAGGATTCTGATTTAAGTAGGTTTTATTGTCTTCTAGAATCTCCATGGCCGATAAACATTTGGAGAAAGAATCTACTAAATCAGGAATTTGGACAAATGACAAATTATCGGCGGATGTATGATATTCAGGAAAACTACCATGAGGCGATCGCATCAAGCAACCTACAGCGAGATTAAATCCAGGAGAACAATATTGCCTTTCATCATAACCATAAGGGAAAAAATCAATAATTTCATATTTTTCTTTTCCGTTTTGCATAATATGAACTAATATCCGATCAATTTCAGCATCACCTCGGCGACTTTTTTTATAATTAATTTTTCCTGGATCACCAAGACAAGTTAATACTAAACCATGTTTAATATTGTGAACTTGTGCCTCATTTAAAGACAGCCAAGTAATAGAACCAATCGTCCCTGGAATAAACAGAAATCTGTAAGAATAGTTTAAAGATATCTGGCTAAGATGTTTAGCTAAAAAAGTAGCGATCGCTATTCCAGAAAGGTTATCATTTGCCAATGAAGGGTGACAAACATGACAAGAAATTAGCACTTCATCACTGGTATCTCCGGGAATATAATACTCACCATAACTGAGATAACCAGGCTCTAAAGAAGAATCTATACAAACTTCATATTCTTCATCTCGTAATCCCAGATATTGATTATGACTTAAACAAAAGCCCCAACTTTCTCGATAATATGAAGTGCGATAAGGAACCCAATCTGGATAATCTGGCAGAGTAAATAAGTGATTTTTTAATTCAGATAAAGAAATTTTCTGATGTACAGGCACACTATAATTAACAACATGAAGATTGGATTTTTTGAAATCAATAATCCGTTCACCTTCAGAGTTTTTGATATAAGCATCTCGAATATTCCATTCTTTAGGTACTGTCCAATCAAATACTTGAGTACCAGAAGGAACTTCATGAACTAGTAAAGGAATATGCTGTTGAATTAACCGGAGAGTCTCCCGAACACCATTACCAGTAATACTGCGGCAAATAGGATACATTTGAGTCATCAATTGATAAATTTCTTGACCAATATTCCCCGGTTGTATCATTGGTTGATTATCAATTAATTTATCTTGTTTAATAGGAGTATGAACCATAAAAAACCTCACGAATTTATGAAAATAATCCCTGCTAAAATACATCTTTCTATATCCAAATCGTTGAGTTAAATATTTTTTCTTCTCTCCCTGTCCTTCGTGCTGAAAGTAGCTAGTCAAAAAAATAATTTTAGACTCAACAGAAGCCTCTGGAATTATATATGTAAATTCAGAGGTCTAATGAAAATATCAGGAAACCTCTGAATTATTTTGATAGTTTTTTTAAAACTATTTTATTAGTGCCAATAAAGTTTCTGCTGCCGGAGCAAAATAAACTGATTGTTCAGCGCGTAATTTATCGCAAAGTCTGCCTTCAGGTAATTCTACATCATCGTAAGTGAGAACCTGATCTTTAGGAATATCGCGCTTCAAGCGACATCCTTCTGCAATACCCATTGGTAGTAAGTTTTGTTGTTGAACAATGGGGGAATTTTCACATTGTCCATAGGTCATGTAATAACCAATACCATCAATGGTTTCTCCGGCTCGGAGGTCAATTTTGGCCGTGGTGACAACATCAACCACCGGACCGGCGATTGGTGTCAGTACAGCATCATGAAAGAGGACAGCACGGGCTACTGATAGGGGAACTTCAAAATGGCACAGGTGATAGGGGGTGTAGAAACTGTAGAGAGGTCCTTCACCTAGTTTATACAGGTTGAGATAATGACGTTGTTTGGGGTCTTCATGGGTAGCAAAAACAAATACTCCCGGACCTGGTTTAGCGCCAACGACATAATCAACGATACCGCCTAATTCTTGCAGTTGGTCAATATCGTACATTTTAGTCATTTCATCAACGTGACCCGTGTAGTCATATCCCAACATCCCCCGCTTGGCTACTTGCATCCCTGTACCATTAGCTACGATCGCCTGCTCAAAGGAGATTTTTGTACCATCAGCAAAACTTGTCACCATGGCGGGATTTTGACCCCAGCGCTGGGCGAAACCGGCTTGGGTGGTGGGGTTGCGGTAAGGGTCTTGTAAACCCTTAATATTGCCACACAGAAGGGGCTTTAAACCGATGCTTTTGACAAAGCGGTAGAGATTCATCTCTACCCCTGGTTGGTCGCCGTCACAGGCACTCAGGATGACTCCAGCCCGGTCTGCGTGAACTTTGAGGATGGGTCCAATTGTGCCATCAAGTTCGGCATTCATTAAGATGATATGCTTTTGATGAGCGATCGCAGACATGACCAAATGAGTCGCGTATTCAATTGTCCCGGTGACTTCAATGATTGCATCTATACCATCTGCTTCACATAGCAGCATAGCATCTTCGGTGATGGCATATTCATTTTCAGCGATTGCATCTTCCAAATCAGCTAAATTGGCAATAATTTTGATATTTTCAATTCCTGCTTCTAAATAAGCTCGTTTGGCTGTATCAATGTGACGATTAGAAATAGCCACCAACTCCATTCCTGGCACAGAATTGATAATTTGATTAGCAATGCCTCGACCCATAAAACCAGCGCCAATCATCGCCACTTTTACTGGTTTACCTAATGCAGCCCGTGCTTGTAAAGCCTTATCAACAATAATCATAATTAAACTCCTATCAAAATAGATTCTAGTAAAGGCCAATTCCGATCTTTATCAGACATTTCTGTGGCAGTTAATGGCCAAGAAATTCCTAAAATTGGGTCATCATAACGTAATCCTCGTTCATATCCAGGAGTATAAAATTCACCGACTTGATATACAACTTCTGCACCATCTGTTAAAGCTTGATAACCATGAGCAAACATTTCTGGTACATAAAGAGCGCGGCGATTTTGGGCAGTCAATTCTATACCAATATGCGATAAATAAGTTGGAGATTCAGGACGCATATCAACAATTACATCATAAATAGCTCCTTGAGTGCAGCGAATTAATTTTGTTTCTGCTGCGGGGAGAGTTTGATAGTGCATTCCTCGCAATGTACCTTTTTTATGATTAAAAGAAAGGTTACATTGGGCAACTGTGGGTTTTAAACCATGAGCGATAAATTCATCAGCGCAGAAAGTGCGAGCAAAAAAACCGCGAGAATCAGGCTTTTCTTCCAAGTCAATAATGAAAGCACCAGCGAGTTTAGTAGAGGTAAAAATCATAGTTGTTTAGGAAATTTTTGTTGAGGATAATAGAATTTTTTTGATTTTAGGTTTATACCTTTAATCCTAATTGAGTATTTATTTTGGCAAAGGTATCATCATGATATTGTGTACAAAGTTCAGGTCGTTTAGGGAGGTTAGATGTGTATGTAAAAAACAGTGTTGAACGTTCTTTGGTTCTCACAGTTCCGTGATGTAAAATATTTCTAGTATCTGTAAAAATTACAGTTCCAGCTTTACCATGACATGATTTCCAAGCTGATTTAGGAATAACTTTCATCATTTTATCATCGTTAATTCCTAAAAAATTAACTCGCCATAATTCATAATCAATTCGATAATTATTTAATCGTTCTAGAGGATTTTTTGGCAGTGGTATATATTCAAATGGACCATGTTCTTCAGTGACATCATTGAGATAGATAATAACTTTAATCATGCGTCTGTCTTCAGAATCTTTATGCCATAGTAGGGTTTCCAATTGCTTCTCATTAGGAAAGTCTTTCCGCACATGAACACCATGAAAAGCGATAGGTAAACCTATATAATGCTCAATGATATTTTGTAGTCGGGTTTCAATTCCCCAAGCCAAGAATTCTGGTAAATCTGTAACCGTATAAATTTGCGGTAATTTATATCCGGCACGGATATTTCTAGAGTTTACCATACCATGTATAAAACTATTAGCAATAGCCAACATTTTTGGAGTAGATGATAAACCTAATTCTTCTAAAGATGTGATGCAAACACCTGATTGTTTGAGAGTATCAACAATCAATTTATCTGTTGAATTAATGGCAGGTAAATTTTTAGCATGATGCCAAAGTGACATTCGATAATTTAACTCAGAACTTAAAGTTGAGATTTTTTCTTGAATTTTTTGAAGCATAGTATACTTACCAATTAACACTAATCTTTATCCTCTATGGCTTCTGACTTCGGAAGTTGTTGTTATCTCCAGTTCTGCTTCCGCTACTTTAAATTCTTTCATGGGTATTAATTCAAAAGCTGCCACACTAGCTAAAGCCAAAAAAGGAACTACTGTCTTGATAGCCGATACAGGCCATCTTCTCATTGCCCCTAAAAAGACTTTTAAGTTTACTTCTTTGAAATTTTGGACAATCATTCGGCGACAATATGCTTGAGAATATCCAATTTCTTGAAGTTTTAAAATAACTTCAGGTATATGTTGGTATTGCATTAAAAGTGCGGCTTTTGGATCTTTTTGCCAATGACTAACACCAACAATACATTCTAAATAGTTATCTTTAGTGACAATGACATTTCCATGAGCAGCGCAATATCCCGTTAAATAACCAAAGTATATCCAATTCTTCTTCCCTTCTGGCCAAAATTCCAGGGCTTTTTGAACAGTTTCCGTGCGAAAAATAGTTGATGAAAGAAAAATTACAGCCCCGACACTTTTAGCAAAACTATGTTCAAAAATAGCTTTACCATCACCATTTCCGTCTTCACTATCAATATCAAACCAGCGATTACCAACTATTTTCGGAGGATGTACTTCTTCACCAGTAATTTTATTTCTACCTGAAAAATTCAGCAGTAATAATGATAAGTTTTCCTGTTGTTTAATCTGATCTAAAACATAAGTAATAGCTCGATTTTGAATGGGATCATCATCACCAATTGCCCAAACATATTTAGTTTTTGCAGCCTCTAGACAATAAGTGACATTTTTAATTACCCCAATATTTTCACTATTTTTATTGGTGTGAAATGTAATCTGATTGAGATTTTCTTTCCACTTATTAATGACTGCCTGAGTATTGTCAGTAGAACAGTTATCAGAAACTAAGATTTCACAGTCAGATTCATAACCTTTAATAGCTTCAGATAACCAACGTAATTGTTTATTAAGTAACTCGGCTCGATTGTAAGTAGGAATAGCAATAGTTAGTAATTTGTTCATGGTAAAAAGATATCTCTGGTAATAATTTATCAGGACTTGAGGATTTATTAGATACATTTTCCTGATTTTAATGAGGTTTCAAAGTGTGGGAATGAGGATAATTATTGTTTGAATAAAACTTTATCTCATAGCCCACAAGCTTCTTCACCATAATTAAAAATTGTTACTTATGATGCCATTAACATCATTTCGATGGGAGCATATTGATAAACTGTAACTTCAGGAATTGGTACGACAAACTGACCACCCCATTCACTAATAAATGACATCTGTTGCATGACCTCATCCTTGAGATTCCAAGGTAAAATTAGCAGATAATCAGGTTTAGTTTCGCGGATTTTTTCAGGATGTAAAATAGGAATATGAGTTCCTGGTAAAAATAGTCCTTGTTTATGGGGATTTCGATCTACTGTATAATCAATTAAATCTTTATCCACACCACAGTAATTCAAGAGTGTATTACCTTTAGCAGGCGCACCATAACCCACAATTGATTTACCTTCTGCTTTGGCTGTGAGTAGAAATTTCAGAAGTTTAAACTTAGTATCTTTGACTTTTTCTTCAAAGAAAATATATGTCTCTAGCCGATTTAAGCCAGCATAAATTTCTTTAGCTTTGAGTTGGGTAACCCGCTCACTAATTATGGGAAATGCAGCATGATCATGTTTACCATAAATTCGCAATGAACCACCATGAGTTGGTAATTCTTCAACATCAAAGAGGGTTAAGTTATGAGCCGCAAAAATTTGCTCAACAGAGAGGAAGGATAAATAAGAAAAATGCTCGTGGTAAATTGTGTCAAATTGATTATGTTCAATTAACTGTAATAAATGGGGAAATTCCATTGTTAAAATGCCATTTGGCTTTAAAACAATCTTCATTCCTGCTACAAAATCGTTGATATTGGGTACATGAGCCAATACATTATTACCCAGCAATAAATCAGCTTGTTGATTAGCGGCTACTAATTCTCTGGCTGTCTGAATTCCAAAAAATTTAGTCAGACTAGGAATACCTTTAGCAATAGCAACTTCAGCAGTATTCGCGGCTGGTTCTATTCCTAAAACGGGAATTCCCTTTTCCTGAAAATACTGGAGGAGATACCCATCATTACTAGCAATTTCAATTATTTGGCTATGGTTGTTAAAACCAAACTTTTCTACCATCAAATCAGTGTAAGCTTTAGCATGAGCTAACCAACTTTCTGAGTAGGAAGAAAAGTAAGCATAATCACCATCACCAAAAATGTGATCTGGAGATTCAAATTCTTCTAACTGCACCAATAAACATTCCTCACAAACATAGGTATGCAGAGGGTAAAACTTTTCTTTCTGATTTAACTGTTCAGATGTCAGATAGTCATTTGCTATTGGTGATTTTCCTAAATCTATAAAGGTATGTTGCAGTGGATTATGACAAAAGCGACAATTATTTTTCATGGACAATTACTCCCTATTCCTATTTGCTCTAAAATAAAGGGTTTTTATGATATGAAACGCACCAATCCTAAACTAACCTATCAATTATTTATTCTTGATTCGATTTACCCCAAAGGAATAAATTCATCAGAACAATTATCAAAAACTAAAATTTCACACTCTGTTTCAAATCCTTTGATAGCCCGGGATAACCAAGTTAATTGTTTATCTAGTAACTCGGCTCGATTGTATGTAGGAATGGCAATGGTAAGTAATTTTTGCATGATATGTTAATACCGATATGAGAAAATGACTTGGTATATAAGAAATGTAGGTTGGGTTGACTCAAGGAAATCCAACAAAATTATTAATCGTGTTGGGTTTTGCTGTCGCTCAACCCAACCTCCAATATTTTCGGAATAAATTAATAATTTTCCTGTTGATTCCAGAAAAAATCCCGATCAATTTGTTCTGTGCGAATCAGATATTCTAATTGCTTTAATCTTGTAAAACCTCTAAATAAGAATGTGTCTTCTGTCATGTCAATTTGCTTGAACAAACTAAATAATTGTTCAGCCCCAATTTGAGCATTCCAATCACATTTAAATCCTGGTAAAATACTATTAATCTTCTCAAAACAAACTCGATAGCTGCGATTATCTGCACCATTATTACCAAAAGATAATTGACAACCAGGGAAAACATCGGCAACAATTTCTGCTATTTCTTTAACTCGATAATTATTTGCAGTATCGCCAACATTAAAAATTTGATTGTGAATAATATCTCTAGGTGCTTCTAAGGCACAAACAATGGCTTTACAAATATCTAAAGCGTGAACTAATGGCCGCCAAGGTGTACCATCACTGGTCATTTTAATTTCTTTTGTAGTCCAAGCTAACCCCGCTAAATTATTTAAAACTATATCAAATCGCATTCTAGGGGAAGCACCAAAAGCTGTCGCATTCCGCATGAAAGTAGGCGAAAAATCATCATCAGCTAATGGTTTAACATCTCTTTCTACTAATGTTTTACATTCGGCGTAAGCTGTTTGGGGATTAACTGGTGATTCTTCTGTAATATCACCTTCACTAGCTACACCATAAACACTACAGGAGGACATATAAACAAAGCGACGAACACCAACTGATTTGGCTAGATTAGCCAGACGAACTGAACCTAAATGATTAATATCATAAGTGATATTTGGTGATAATTGTCCAGTAGGATCGTTAGATAATTCCGCCATGTGAACAATAGCTTCTACTCCTTCTAAATCTTCGGGATTGATATCACGAATATCTTTATTTAGGGTTTTAGCTGTTAAGTTAGTTCCGTTATATAGCCAACCAACTTTATAAAATCCAGTATCAACTCCAATAACTTCATGTCCTTTTTGCATGAGTAAAGAAGGTAATAAAGAACCAAGATAACCTTCTGTTCCGGTGACTAATATTTTCATGATTTTTAAAACTTTTGATGTGTGAAATTAACTTGTTTCTTGAAGAGTCACTAGAAAAGAAAATTTCCAGAATAATTAACCGCAGATAAATGCAGATGAACACAGATAAGAGATGATGCTGTTACGCTACTAAACTGTGTAAATGCGTTGGTTCTGGTATTTGCTTAACTATAGCTTTACCAATTTCTAAGGAAGAAGTTGCAGCGGGTGAAGGTGCATTACAAACATGAATGGAATTGTCACCATTAATGATTAAAAAGTCATCTACTAGAGAACCGTCATTCATTAATGCTTGAGCGCGAACTCCTGCATGGGTAGGAATTATATCTGCTGCTTGCACTTCGGGAATTAGTTTTTGTAAACTTCTGACAAAGGCTGCTTTACTAAAGGAACGAATTATTTCTTTCATCCCTTCGGGAGCGTGTTTTCCTGCTAGTTTCCAAAAGCCAGGATAGGTAATAACTTCGGCAAAATCTCGAAAGTCAAAATCGGTTTTTTTATAACCTTCACGTTTCAGGCTTAAAACTGCATTTGGTCCAGCGTGAACGCTGTTATCAATCATGCGGGTAAAATGCACACCTAGAAAGGGGAAATCAGGGTTAGGAACTGGATAAATGAGAGTTTTGACCAAGTAGCGTTTTTCTGGGGTTAGTTCGTAATATTCACCGCGAAAGGGAACGATCTTAGCTTCAGGATTAGCCTTACCTAATTTTGCCATGCGATCGCTATGTAATCCGGCACAATTAATTATAAATCGAGTTTCAAAACTGCCATTATTAGTTTCTAATACCTGATTTTTTCCCCTAGTGACAATTTTTAAAACTTGGGTATTAAGGCGTAAATCTCCTCCTTGATTACGAATTAATTCCGCATATTTTAAACAAACTTTTTTGTAGTTAACAATTCCTGTACTAAATACTTGAACTCCACCAACACAACTAACGTGAGGTTCAATTTCCTTGACTTCTTCTGGACTAATTCTTTTAACAGGAATACCGTTTTCTAAACCGCGTTTGTAGAGATTTTCTAAGCGGGGTAATTCTTGTTGATTACTAGCCACAATCACTTTACCACAAACTTCATGATCAATATCATATTTCTGGCAAAATTCTACCATGGAACGGCTACCTTCACGGGAAAACTTAGCCTTAAAACTTCCCGGTTTATAGTAAATACCAGAATGAATTACACCGCTATTATTACCAGTTTGATGAAATGCCCATTGACTCTCTTTTTCTACTACTAATATTTGGGCATTTGGATAACGCTCTCCTAAAGCCATTGCGGTGGAAAGTCCAACTATTCCCCCACCAATAATCGCAAAATCATACATTAGTAATCTTTCCCTAATCCAATATCTAAAATCTCAAATTACTATTACCAAACTTGCCAAGGAGCTTTACCACTTTTCCAGAGATCCTCTAGATAGTTTTTATCTCTTAATGTGTCCATTGGTTGCCAAAAACCATCATGTTTATAAGCAGATAATTGTTCTAAATCAGCTAACTTCTCTAATGGTTCTTTCTCCCACACTGTTGAGGTATCAGCAATAAAATCAATTACTTGTGGTTCAAGAACAAAATAGCCCCCATTAATCCAAGCACCATCACCTTGAGGTTTTTCTTTAAAACTAGTTATTTTAGTTTGTTCTTGTCCTAGAGAAATTGCTCCAAATCTTCCTGCTGGTTGCACCGCGCTGAGTGTTGCTAATGTCTTTTGTTCTTGATGGAATTTAATTAATTCTGTAATATTGATATTACTTACACCATCACCATAGGTAAAACAAAAGGTTTCATTGCCAATATGTTCACGAACTTGTTTTAAACGTCCACCTGTCATTGTATGATCACCTGTATTTACTAAGGTGACGCGCCAAGGTTCAGCATATCCAGAATGAACATTCATTTGATTAAATCGCATATCAAATGTCACGTCTGACATATGTAAGAAATAGTTGGCAAAATATTCTTTAATAATGTACCCTTTATAGCCGCAACAAATGATGAAATCGTTAATACCGTGAGCAGAATAAATCTTCATGATATGCCAGAGAATTGGCTTACCACCAACTTCCACCATGGGCTTAGGTCTGATAGTGGTTTCTTCACTTAACCTTGTACCCAAACCTCCTGCTAAAATCACTGCTTTCATATAATTGCCTCAAAGATTTGCTGGTGGTTTCTAATTTCACAAATTTGAGATGAAGAGAATGCATTATGATATGAAGAAAGTTGAATCATTATTTCTTCCTTTGTCTTTTTAAGTAGATAAATATAATTTAACTGTAATTTTCTAGAAAATGATAAAGAATAAGTAAATTAACATATTTTATCTGTAAAATATTTATAAATAAATGACTGATATGGGACTCCTATTTGATTTTTGAATATATGCCCGACTGGCTGAAGAAACAGAAAACCTTGATAAATCAAGAGTTTCAGGGCTAGGCCACGCCAGCTATCAACAAATCTCATATATACAATTATGCGCGTTTGTATAAGTAATGCCCAGATTCGGCAACAATATCCCCGACTCCTCTAGGAAGTCGGGGATGTGAAAATCTCGACGGTCAAAAATCAGATAGGAGTCCTATATAAGTACCTGGGCAAAATTAATTGCACATTTGGGAAAACAATAGAAATCTCTGTATCTCTTGTTTGTCACCTGTCACCTTTTCTGAATATGAAATTTATTTTGCACGACTACTGATCAATTATTTTGCCCCACTAGGGTTGATTTAGGTAATATGTCACATTTGTTGGCTACAATAATACAAATGCTGCTGATGGCTTGTTGATAATTATCCATATCATTTTTCTCCAGGGAGACTTTTGCAGCTTTTTCTAAATCTGCAACGGCTCGAATCTGATTTTTATCAGATCCATTTTCTCCATATTGTGCTAATTCATAGTAAGCCATACCACGTTTCAGATAAACTTTAGCCAGTTGGGGATTAATTTTTAATGCTTCGGTAAAATCAGCGATCGCTCGTTTATATTCTGCTACATAATTATTGCTATATTGAGCAATTTGATAACGAACTAGACCCCGTTGAAAGTAAGCTTCTACCTTGGATGAATTGAGTTTAATTGCTTCGGTAAAATCCGCAATTGATTTCTGGTATTCTTGAAGAGAATTATTGATGTATTTAGTGACTTCAAATCTGACAATTCCCCTTCTGATATAAGCTTCAACATCATTTTTATCTATGTTAATAGCAGTAGTAAAATCCGCGATCGCTTGTTTATATTCTTTATGGGGATCGCTACTATAGTCCGCCAACATATAATAAGCATTCCCACGATTTACATAAGCTTTAACTTCTTGAGCATTTAGCTTCAAAGCTTGATTATAGTTGGCTAATGCACCTTCATAATCATTTAAATTATAGCGAGCATTACCCAAATTTACATACCCTTTGGCATATTGGGGATTTTTTTTGATAGCTTCCGTAAAATTGGCAACTGCTTGTTTATAATCTTGCTGTTGATAAGCAGTGTCACCAAGTTGATAGTAATCCATAAAAGAGAGATCTTTCGGTTCAGGAGTTTGATTATCTTTTTGAGACATCAAACTTTGTTGAATATAAGGATTTTGGGAAACAAAGGGACGAGTAAATTTAATCACTAGGTCTAAATAGCCCAAAATCCCCAATCCCATAACACTAAAAATTATACCGTAAACCTTGGAGTTAAACTTTTTAGAAGAGGGAGGATGATAAAACTGCTGACTAAATCCCGACTGGTAACTATGAACGCGATAATGTGATCTAACAGGCCAGGTAATTCGTGGTGTCGGAATATAGCGCCGTTGAGATTTTCGCCGGGGTTGGAGATGCTGTTTAGAGCTAATGGCTGCTAGTGACGGAAACGGATCTCTTCCACCTAATTGGTTAGTCCGTTCACACCAAGGACATTTATGCAAATGATGATGATAGAGATGCTGGGGATTAGCAGTACAAGTGACTAAACCCTCTTCCACCGCCGTTAATGCTGACAACCAGGTTTGAGCATTAGGACGTAACTGTGGATTGTTATGACCATCTTCAAAACAACGCACAAATAAATCCCGTAGGCTGGGATGAAGCAGATCCCAACGAGGTGAAATAGGAGTTGGCAGATAGGGTACTTGTTTCTTTTGACTATAGGTAAAATGACCCTCAAGTATCCGCCCTTGATAGGGAGGAGGTTCTATCCCACCTTGAAATATCCCCGAAAATGGGTGAGTTCCTTCCATTAACAACTGGAATATCAATACACCCAAGCCAAACAAATCATGATAACTTTCCCGGTCATAGTCAGCAAAAGTTTTATTCTGTAATTCTGGGGGAGTATATTCTGGCTTCCCCACCGCACAACGATAGACAAGATTCTGTACTGGTTCTCGAACTTGGAAGGAATCAGTGTCTACCAATGTCACCAAAGCTGTATCACTAACTAGGATATTTGACTCATTCACATCACCAATGCAGTATCGGCTGGCGTGCAAAGCCGCAAAAGCGGCCGCTAGATTGCGGGCGGTTCGCATTAAATACTGATAATTGAATAATGGGCAATATTGTCGGCGAGTCCCTGGATTATAAAAATCCATAATTGGCCGCATTCCCCTAATTCGTGGCATGATAAAGCCCACCACCCTACCGCTACCATCTGCCGCCTCTAACAATTCCCGTGGCCAGGCAATGGAAATATGTCCTAAATTTGCTGTAGGATTAACTGGGGGATTAACAAGCATGGCCTGGAGTTTTTCGCCATGACGGATGGTTGGTTTGTGATAGATTTTAGCTACCAAATGTTCATCCGATGGCACTGCATATATACAAGCTTCACCTCCATGTCCCACACTGACAGAGAGGTTGAGAATTTCTGGGTTGGTGAAACGACGTAGTACCTGCATGGAAAAATTACAATTATGTGGGGTTAATTAACAACTGCTAAATGCAGCTAGAACTAAAGTCAAATCATCATCAGTCCGCTGGGTGATCCTCTCGGAGCGTAAAAAGCGATGTAACTGCTCTTTTGCCAATATTTTATCTTCAGCATTGGCTACAAACTCGAACAAAGGCAGAAAGAAGGGTTTGTGAGGTATAGCGGTGACGCTACCACCATCACCAACAATCATATTCAATGCCAGCATTTGTAGTCCATCGGTGAGAACACCAACATTAACGATCTCTTCTCGCCATAATTTGATTTGTGCTGTCTCTAAGCCATGGGGAGATGTCAAGAAGGTTGTTTCATTAATGTACTCACCATTGTTGGGTATGGTTAATGCTATCAGATCCCCCATGCTATTCTTAGCTACAGCTAAACCATCTCCTATTTGGGCTACAGCCACAATCTCTGGTGTAGCAATCATCAGAATTAAGGTAGTTGCTAAATCATGAGGTTGATGATTACACGCCTCTGCCTCCGCTTCTATGGACTCGCGGGCTACTAACATGGCATTAGTTAGCAAATTCCGCAAAAAATCATCATTAGTCAGGGTATCACTGATCATCTCTTGGAGAGAAAGATGTTCTATTGCTGTTTCTACAGCAATCATTGATCCCACTTTTCCTAGTTTAGCAGAACCCGCGCCATCGGCTGCTGCTATTACCAATACATTGTTTGCTAATAGCTGCCAATGGTGGGCATCTTGACAAAGTTGCTGGTTTTTGGCGTGACTAGTTCCACAGACAGAGGCGGCTACTATCCGCCATTGAGAAATCTGTTTTGATATCTTCATATAATTTGTTTCCCACAGCTAGTTCAGTTTGAACATCAAGCTGTAATTTTAATTAAACAGATCCCCAACCAATGGGTGGTAGTGCTACCTGTTCATCTACTTGAGAATGAGATACTGCTGACATACTCGTAGACAGCCAAACAAACATCTCAATAAAGTTTAATCCTTTTAGCTTCAGTGGAGTCCGCACAGCGATTTGACTTAATCGGCTCATGTTCGCATTTTCAACGCCTACTGTAAAGAAGGCCACACGCTTATTGGACTCATCTCCTTGCAGTCTTTGGGCTGCTTGTTCAACAACATGATCTAGTTCCCCTTGGGGTTCTCCGTCGGTAATCATCAATACCCAAGGACGGTAGTAAGCAATACCGTTATTCCGATACTGGGATTTACGCTCTTGAATAATATCTAATGCTTTATGAATTGCTGAACCCATGATTGTTAAGCCCTGAGCTGTTAAAATGGGAGGGTTAAATTGCTCGGCAGTTACAAAGTCCTGGACGATATTAACACTACTATCAAAGGTAATAATTGCTATCTCTACTCTTCTAGCTGCTAGGGAATTTTTCACCAGTTCATCTTTTAAACTCAGCAAACCTTGATTTAATGCTTCGATTCGTTCCCCTTGCATTGAGCCAGATGTATCTAGCAATAGCACGCATGGACAACGTGGTTCGGGATTTTCCGCAAATTCTACAACTTCATCAAGGTTAAATGTATCAATCATAACTTTTTGTGTTATGTTATAATCCAAGGCTTTATTTTCCTTTTACTCAGAGTATATAGTTTCTGTAGCTAGTATGGTTAAAATTATGGTATTTTCAGGGATATATTTGAGTTTTTCAGCCCAGACATTGATTTAGGCAATTTTTATCCCATAACTCTCCAAATCTCACCACTACTTACTGGTAATTTATGGGGATATTTAGTGTTATCTTTTATCGAGTACCATAATTAATCTTGCCTAAAGTTAAAATCAGGGAATTTATTTGTTTGTGTAGCTCCATAATTCTATTCTAAGGGGAAAACATAGCGCGACCTCACATAGAATTGGCATCAGGAGTAAAATTGACTCAAGAATTGGCTTTTTACCTAGATTCTCTAGTCTGCTTCCCTGGAATCTGCTGTAATAATCAATATATACATTTACCTCCATAAATTTTTAAAGATTCTATGTGGGATTTTGTCTCTGTTAACAGAAGTAAATTCATCATTTTTAATCCGGGTATAGGAGGAATCTAATATGAAGTTTGATCAGGTCTATTTATCAATAAAATATCAGCATAGTCACTAGTATTACTATGTGATTTATCAAGATAAAATCCGATAACTTGTTAAAAACTGTCATGAAAAACTCCGAAAAATGTTACATCCTGGATCATTTTTATCAAATGTTGATCATTGATATTCATTGATTTAATAACTCTGATGATGACAAGTTTTCAATGTGATATCATATTCCAACCTGATATTTAATCTTTTCCAATAGTATGTTGATGTATCCGCAAAAAAATGTGAACATATGAAGAATACTGGCACGTTTACAAAACTATCTCCCCAGGGTTTATTAAGACAATTAACTAATTGTTACGAAAGCACCTGTTTACAAGCATTTAGTAACTCTGTATCTTGGTTGATATATCTCAATAAAGGGAAAATTATCTATGCCACTCATTCGGTAGAACCTTTTGACAGACTAGAGAGACATATACGTCGTCAACATCAACAAATTCCTCTGCTAGATTATGAAGTTCGTGTACAAATGCGCTTGCTGTTTGAAAATCAAGATTACCAGAATTTACCAAAGCAACCTCCTGAATATGAAGCTATTAATTGGCTCGTAACTCAACAATATCTTCTTCCTACTCAAGCAGCATTACTCATTCAAGAATTAGTTAAAGAAGTCATTGCATCATTTATCCTCATTGAAACAGGCACTTATGAATTAACAGAAACATTGAATAATCTCAACAAAATTTGTAAATTAGATGTCTATTCTATCATGGAAGAATGTCAAAATCAGTTGCAAAATTGGCGTGCTCTTGGTAGGTATATATCTTCTCCCTATCAGCGTCCGTATTTATTGGTTAGTAGCAAATTTTATGATAAAAGACTACCACCATTACCGGAAAATATCACCCATTGGATGAAGGGTTTTAGCTTGCGTCATCTGGCGATTATTATGAATCAGGATGAATTGCAATTAGCTTTGAGTTTATACCCATTTATTGTTAAAGGTTCTATCGTCTTACATGAACCAGATCCTCCATTTGATAAATTACCAAAAACCTGTGGACGTTCATTACTACTTTCTGACAATAGCACAGAATTAGCTGAGGGTAAATTATTTATTTCAAATGTAGCACCGAGTACATATCCTTCTAGAGAAACTCCAATCATTTCCCAGGAAAATATAGCAATTTCACAGATATCACCAGATATTTCTGAGTTACCTCAAGAGGATTTTTTACCGGAAAAAGTGAATACAAATTCGAGAACTACACACAAAAGTTACAAAATTATTTCTGTGGATGATAGTCCCACAATTCTCAGGGAAATCAGTCGCTATCTAGAAGATGAACATTTTGTTTTGGTGACTATTAATGAATCAGTTAAAGCAGTTCTGTCAATTATTAGACATAAGCCAGATCTGATTTTATTGGATTTGAATATGCCAGGAATTGATGGTTATGAACTATGTCGAATTATCCGCAATAATTCCATGTTTAAACATATTCCTATCATTTTTGTGACTAGCAATAAAGGAATTATCGATCAGGTCAAAGCGAGACTTGTCGGTGCTTCTGGATATTTAACTAAACCCTTTACTCGTGCTGAATTGCTAAAAATTATTTTTATGCACTTGCCATAATTCAGGAGTTTGAATTTATATCCAGTAGAGACGTTCCTCAATCTTTATTTCTAGATGTCTCATAGGTTTTTCAGAATCATTAACCGCAGATAAACGCAGATAAACGCAGAGAAGGGTGGATAATTTCATAAACCTGCTATTACCCTAATTCCGAAAATATCTGGTTTTTCAGGTACACGCGGTTGTTGCTGAGGAAATATAAGTTTTTTAAATGACTGTTTTTTCAAAATTGCGTTAAGTTGATGTTTATTGAGAATAAATCACTTTATTCTCAATAATCTTGAGAATGTTGTCAATAAGTGAACGTAAATACGTTCTTTCAAGACTTATAATCACCCTTTGATTTTTGTGCTATTATTATGGATATAATCTGCTTGCGCTGTTTTTGATTTTTGTTTTGATTTTTGAAATTAAGCAAACAATTATTTAGTGTTGGGTAACATTATTTCTACCCAACCTACAATGAAATATGCTAAAGCGCATACTTGGCACTTTCTATGCTGCTTCCCTCTGTTGGGTGGGTACAGACACTTCAGGAAATAACACTGCTGATGGTGCTGATGCTTCTTCTAATACTGTAACCTCGATATTTACACTAACTAAATAACTGCCTGTATCTGCACCTACAGCCTGGGAAATTATTTGGGCTATATCTGGACGTTTTGCAGTTAAAGGATCACGGATAATACAACGGTCCCATTCGTGCTTGGCGGTGGGGTTAAGACTGAGAATATAATACTTGATCATAGGTGTAGTCCTTAAAATCTCTCTTCTGTCAGTCCTTCCATCTGTGAAGACCATTCCTATAGTATAGTACAAATCTACTAATATAGCCAGATCAGACGTGAGTTCAACCAAGATCAAGATTATTGATTATTTAACCGCTCTGGTAAACCTCTCCCCGCAACGGGGAGAGGCTGACAGCAGTTTTCATGTATTTATACCACACCCTGAATTAATTTACTTCTTTGCGCGACAGAAAAACTAGTAATTATACCTCATTTACCCAATTTGCTTGTTGCGGTACGGGAATGTAAATTCCGGCTGCGTCTAAAGTGATTTTTAGCCGACGACGATATTCTCGCGCTACAGCCCATTGTTTGAGGGGTTGGGTTTTAATTAAGATCCTAATCATGATACCGCGATCGCTAAAATTATCTATTCCCAATACATTAGGTTTTTCGAGAATTTGATCTTGCCATTGGGGGTCTTGAGTCATGTCTAAACCCACATCTTCGATTAGTTTCAGGGCTTCATCTACATTGGCTTGGTAAGAAACCGGAATTGTTAAATCAGCCCGTGACCAGCGACTGGAAAGATTAGCGACAATTTTGACTTCGCTGTTGGGAATGGTAATTAAGCGTCCTTCTGAATCTCGAACTTGAGTCATTCGTAAATTCAATTTTTCGACTAAACCGCCTACAGTACCAACTGTTATCATATCACCAAGGGCGTATTGATCTTCAAAAATAATCAAAAAGCCGTTAATTGCGTCTTTGATTAAGTTTTGAGAGGGGAGGGATAGGGCTACACCAAGTAAACCTGCACTGGCTAAAAGTGGAACGATATTTATACCTAAAGATGTCAGTGCTAATAAGCTACCTGCTCCTACCCAGATTATGGTAGTGATACTTTTAGTCACGCCGGAAAATGTAGATATTCTTAGTTGTAACCTTGCGGATGTTTCTGGGGTTAATAAAGCACCACTACTAACTATTGTTGAAGTAAAGTGATCTATTAAGGCATAGGTAAACCGTATAGCTACATAAGTTCCCACAGCCACAATAGTTAATTTGATGGGAATTTGAGCAATGGCGAGAATCGCAATTTGTAAGGGTTTGGTGTAGGGAAATAGTCCTAAAATGATCAAAGTACCGCCGCCCCAAAGCATTACTTGTGCAGTTTGAAACAGTCTTGTTCTCACTTCTTGAAGATGCTGCTGTTGTTTTTGATTTAATAGTGTGGTTATTGGTTGCGTATCTGTGGAAATAGGCGGAATTGATTTATTTTCATTTTTGCTTAAACGTTTTTGCCAACGTCCCATACCCCAACTGATTGCTATTATTGCTAGTGTGCTGACGGCAGCAATTCCCCCTTGCTGCACTAAAAACCGAGTTTGTTGTTCTTGATTTGCTTCTTTTGGATTGTGTTGCAACCCATCACTATTTTTATTAACAAGTATTAATGGGTTTGCTCGTTTAGTATATTCTTTTTCATCTACCCTAGGAATGAAAATACTGGCAGTTGACACCAAAGGTAAAGGAGAAATCTGGGCTGTAGCTTTGTTGACAGAGCCAATGGTGATTGCCATTGTCCCGGCGATCGCTAAAAATCGAAGTATCATAAAAACACCTCCTTGTGTCAATGGGGAAATAGAAACTGGCTATAACCCATAATCCATAACCCATTACCAATCAGTTGCTACAATACCAGAGAATGATTGAAAAGCCAAAAGTCAGATAGGGCGTTAACATTGCTCATACTAGAGGTGAAGCTAGTTTCCCAGACTTTCTCCCTCGCTGGTTACTAATTACCAGAAAATATGGCTAGGAATAAGAAAACCTTGTACAGTACGTAAAGACCTCAAAATAAAAATAAACCCAAAATAAAAATAAAATTTTGAGGCTATACTAACATAGTCCCTCTGGGGGACTGTGTGGAATAATGACCGAATCATCATCTTTTAGAGGATAATTTTCATGACTGTAGCTGCTCCCTTAAAGCACGAGGTTAAAGACCTCGCTCTCGCTCCCTTGGGAAGACAACGTATTGAATGGGCTGGACGAGAAATGCCCGTATTGAAGCAAATCCGCGATCGCTTTGCTATTGAAAAGCCCTTCGCTGGTTTACGCCTAGTCGCTTGCGCCCACGTTACTACAGAAACAGCACATTTAGCGATCGCTCTGAAAGCCGGTGGTGCTGATGCTCTATTAATTGCAAGTAACCCCTTATCAACTCAAGATGACGTAGCTGCAAGTCTTGTAGCTGATCATGGTATTCCTGTATTTGCACAAAAGGGCGAAGATAACGCCACTTATAACCGCCACGTCCAGATCGCATTAGATCATCGCCCTAACATCATTATTGACGATGGTAGCGACGTGGTAGCAGAATTAGTTCAACACCGTCAACAGCAAATCGCAGATTTGATTGGCACAACGGAAGAAACCACCACTGGTATTGTCCGTTTACGGGCTATGTTTAATGATGGCGTTCTTACATTCCCCGCAGTCAACGTTAACGACGCAGACACCAAGCACTTCTTTGATAACCGCTATGGTACTGGTCAATCTACCTTAGACGGAATTATCCGCGCTACAAATATTTTGTTAGCTGGTAAAACTGTTGTTGTTGTCGGTTATGGCTGGTGTGGTAAGGGAACAGCCCTCCGCGCCCGTGGTATGGGTGCAAACGTCATCGTTACCGAAATTGACCACATCAAGGCTATTGAAGCCGTTATGGACGGTTTCCGCGTGCTACCAATGGCGGAAGCAGCGCCTCACGGTGATATCTTCATTACTGTCACAGGTAACAAGCACGTCGTTCGCGGTGAACACTTCGATGTGATGAAAGACGGTGCGATCGTTTGTAACTCTGGTCACTTCGATTTAGAACTTGATTTGAAATATTTAGCTGCTAATGCTAAGGAAATCAAGGATGTTCGTCCTTTCACAGAAGAGTATAAATTGACAAATGGTAAATCCGTAGTTGTACTCGGACAAGGTCGTTTGATTAATTTGGCTGCGGCTGAAGGACACCCCAGCGCGGTTATGGATATGAGTTTTGCTAACCAAGCATTAGCTGTTGAATACCTGGTGAAGAATAAGGGTAGTTTAGCTGCTGGTTTGCATTCTATTCCTAGAGAAGTAGATGAAGAAATTGCTCGTTTGAAGTTGCAAGCTATGGGCATTTTCATTGATAGTTTGACAGCCGAGCAAATTGACTATATCAATTCTTGGACTTCTGGAACGTAAGTCATTAATTAGTTGATTTTTTGGGGATAGGCGTTTTGCTTATCCCTTTTTTTTAATGAACCACAGAGACGCAGAGAGGGCAGAGAGAAGATATAATGAGAATTGGTTTGTTTAGATTACAAATATTTTTTGTCTGAATCAGGATGCTCAGGATTAGAGGATTTACAGGATTTTGTATGAATATTTATCTGGGAATATTTCGGATTTTAAAGATTAGTTTTTTCTACATCCTGTACATCCTTAAATCCTGGAAATCCTGATTCAGATAGTAGGGTGTGTTAGCAAAGCGTAACGCACCAAAAAAGATTGATTGAATTAGGACAATTTCAAAAATGATTAGGTAATAAATTTATGAAAGAAATTGAAATTCAGAAAATTATAGAAACTGCGATTCAAGAAAATAAATTTTTTGAACTTATAGAAGATGAAGATATAAATTCACTAGAATACCGTTATCAATCTTACTACGATCCTGATTCTTTACCATCATTTTTGATTGATTATTTATCAACTAAAAAAGCAATAATTGCTGCTAGAAATGTACTAGAATTTTTGGAAAACAGTCGTATTATAACAACTGATCCTAAAAACATTTCCCTCGATAAATCACAATGTTTAAAACCCGACTTAATACTTTTTAATGAGGAACAATGTAAATTAATAATTATTGAAATAAAAAGAAGTAAGCAAACAACGAGAGAAACAATTACAGAAATAATTGCCTATGAGTCAGAATTGAAAAATACATTACCATTTTTGTCAAATTATGAAATCAATTTTTGCATTATATCTACTGAATATCCTGCTCTTCTAGATCATTCCGTTTCAGGTTTAATCACTTGGGAATCGAAGCAAATTCTTTGCTTGAAAATAGACTTCGATGAACAAGACTTAAAACTAAAAATACATATACCTTCTACATGGACTGCTACAGGGAACATAACTTTTCCCCGAAACGCTATATCGACTTTTCAAATTATTCTGTATCAGCAAAGTAATGAAGATATTTTACAAGATACAGAACTTGTTGTTTTAAATGCAGCCCGACTAATCGCTAGGGAAGGGGACAGAAATAATTCACATGGTTTTGTACTTGTTTGGCATGATTGCTGGGATGGATGCGAAAATGTTGGTGGTGCTGCTAAATTTCATCTGACTGTAGGTTTCATCAATCCCTATGTATTTCTTCCATTTGCACAAAATAAAGGAATAATTGATGCTTCTCAAAGTCCCATAGGTGAGTATTTAATTGAAAATTCAGAAAACCTTACCTCTGCTTACTTATCCAGTGATAATATTTGGAAAACAGGTATTACATACTTGAAGCAGTATTATAGAGTTAATATAGAGGGCTTATCCTATTGGGATCTTGAAAGAGAAAAACCTTACGAAATTAATTCGGCATTACTAACAATGCGTCATCGTGCGTTACCGTTACATATCGAACTTTGGGGGACTTTAGGCGATTTTGTTAGAGAATTTATTTCTCATCCTGGAGTCAAACAAAATATTTTATCTGGAGTAGCTAACAGGATTATTAGTTGTGAAGATCCATTTATTGGAATACCTATTTTAGATACTATTTCAGGTATTAATCAATTAGATAGTAGAGGCTTCACTTGTAAAATCCTATTTGATCTTGGTGTTTCTCTAGCTACACTATCAACACTCTATAACACAGCTATTCATAATCAAGATGGAAAGCTTAAAAATTTACCTGCTTCTATCACTTGGTATATGTTAGATGTTCAGGCAACTTTATTGGAAGTGTCAATAAGATATGGAAAATCAAAGAGTCTTACCATTCCTCCTCCAGTAATCAAGATTACAACAACAGAAAATTTTGAAGATGCTTTGTCCAGTATTCAATCTTTTATAGATTGGATCTATAATGATTTCTTGACGGAAGAAAATCAAATACATAATATTTGCTTTGAGTTAGGTTTACGATGTCATCCGCTATTAGATTCTTATTTTGATTGTGTGCTGTCTGATGAACTCAGGAACGATTTAGAAGAAAATGTTTGCAATACCTCAATTTATTTGCTTAAAAATATAGCATACGCTTGTTCATCTCCAGAACATTTATATTTACCAGATGAGGAAATTAGAGATATAATTAATGATTTAGCTAAAGATTATCTGGAAGATGATATTCATCAAACCAACTTAGAAGAAATATTTATTTTAATTGATAATGTTCCCAGAAATAAACACTTGGGACTTTATCATAATAAATTAATAAATTTGCTAGATAGGCTTATTCTTCCACTGACTCATGATGATCAATTTTCTACTAATCTTTCTGACTATAAAAATATAGATTGGATATGGATACGTGAAAGAATGCTTCATTTGAGAGAGAAACAAAATCTATTTCCTGCTGTTAGAGTTGATATTAGTGGATTTGTTCATATAGTAGATTGTAGTAAAGAAGAGTATAGTTCTTTTTTTAAAGATAGAATAGATTTCAAGAATAATTTTTTACTTATAGCTTCATACAGTGGTGTTGAGAATGTTTTGATTAAAGAATGGAAAGAATTAGGCTTATGATACAGAACTGAGTATGTAGGTTGGCTTGAGAAAACCCAACATCATTATAATTTTCTTGCGTTGGGTTGCGATGCAGCTTAACCCAACCTACGAATTATTACTAAGTAAAGAATAATGAGATAGGATAAAATTTAAGGTAAAATAATGATAAAATAAAGTAATGTCAAAAAAGCGTAAATTACTAGAGAAAGTTCTTTCAGGATCTAAAAATCTTCAATTTGATGATTTAGTGACTTTAGTTGAAGCCTTTGGTTTTTCCCTATCAAGTATCAACGGTAGTCATCACATTTTTACACATCCAACTATCCCATAACTTATTAACTTACAAAATCGCAATGGTAAAGCTATTCCTTATCAAATTCGGCAATTTTTGATTTTGATTGAAAAATATTCCTTAACTATGGAGAATGAATAATGAAACACTATCACATTAATATTTTCTACAGTCAAGAAGATGAAGGTTATATTGCTGATATTCCTGATTTAAAATATTGTTCAGGATTTGGTTTAACTGAAGAAGAAGCACTGCAAGAAGTTCTCAAAGCTAAAACTGCTTGGTTAGAAGCTGCGGAAATAGAAGGTAAACCCATTCCACCAAGCAAGATATAAACCTGTAATTTATCAAATAGCTTCATAACTTTATAGTCTTATGGAAACATTAAATTATCGAGAAATAGTTAAAAATTTCATTCAAAAGTATGCACAGGAAGAATGTGTAGAAGATTCAGAAAATATCGAACTTGTTTTTGATACCGAAAGGGATGTTTATTTATTATTGGTTACAGGATGGAAAGATGAAAAAAGAATTTATTGGTTTCCCATTCATATTAGTATTAAAGATGGAAAAATTTGGATTGAAAGAGATTTTACGGAAGAAGGAATTCCTCATCAATTAGTTGAGTTAGGTGTGCCGAAATCAGATATTGTTTTAGGTTTTAGATCACCTTATGTGAGACAGTTTACTGGTTTTGCATCGGTTTAGATTTTTTATTCATTGTTTTTATGTCCGCAAAAGATTTTTTTCATAATGCAGTTAGGTTAGCTTTAGAAAAAGATGGTTGGTTAATTACTGACGATCCTTTAAGATTTATAGTAGATACTATAGAATTTCGTCTTGATTTAGGAGCGGAAAGACTTCTAGCAGCAGAAAAAGAAGGAGAAAAAATAGCAGTTGAAATAAAATCTTTTTTGGGAAAATCAGCGATTAGTGAATTTCATACAGCTTTAGGACAAACACTTAATTACCGTTATATTTTAGGAAGAGAAGCACCTGATCGTATTTTATATTTAGCAATTAGTTATGAAATCTATACAGCTTTTTTTCTGATACCTGTGATTCAAGAAATAATTGCTGAATATAAATTAAAATTATTGATATTTGAAACTAGGAAGGAGGAGATTGTTTTATGGAAGGAATAAATTACCCTGAATTAGTACAAACAGTATTAGCAAGACATACAGAAAGTCATTTAGCTAAAGGAACGGAAATACAATTAATATTTGATGATCAAAAAAAACACTATTTAGTAATTCATCTAGGTTGGGAAGGTGAAAAACGGACTTATGGTTCGGTTATTCATGTTGATATTAAGGATGGAAAAATCTGGATACAGTGTGATTTTACAGAGGAAGGAGTAGCTAATGAGTTGGTAGAGTTAGGTGTGCCGAAATCAGATATTGTTTTAGGTTTTAGATCACCTTATGTGAGACAGTTTACTGGTTTTGCATCAGTTTAGATTTTTTATTCAATTTTTATAACTTGATTTTTTGGGGATAGGCTTTTTGCTTATCCCCTTTTTAATATTTAAACACCCGGCGAATATAATTCGCGTCTACACAGACAAAACCCGCCTTCGCGGGTTCAAAAATCTTGCTTTTAGTCCACGCAGGTGGACTTTGTTTGTATAGCCGCAATTTCTAATCGCCAGGGCTGTTTGTAAATACCCAAATTAATATACTATATATTGTAGTATAAATTTATCCCTATGCCAGCCAAAGACATTTACCATAATACCGTTAGAAATGCCCTAGAAAAAGATAATTGGCAAATCACCAAAGATCCGTTCTCAAATGGGGTATAAGAGATTTATATATAGACTTAGGTGCAGAAAAACTCATAGCAGCCGAAAAAACTGGACAGAAAATAGCAGTCGAAATTAAAAGCTTTATAGGTGCTTCTCCAGTTACCGACTTAGAAAACGCTTTAGGGCAATATATCTTATATTACGACATTCTCACACGCTTAGAACCTGAACGCCGCTTATATCTCGCTATTCGTCAAGAAACCTACTCAGAACTATTTCAAGAACCAGTTGGTAAAATATTATTAGAAAATCAACGCCTTTGTTTACTTGTCTTCGACTCCAAACAAGAGATTATACTGCAATGGATACCTTAAATAATTATCGCCAAATCATTCAAAAAATCTTAACCGAATATTCTCAACTTCCCTACGCTTACGGTGAACTAGAAAGACAACTAATCATAGACCAAACCGCCAATCATTACTTACTACTAACATTAGGCTGGGAAAATAATCAACGAGTGCATGGTTGCTTAGTTCATATTGACATAATCAACGATAAAATCTGGATTCAAAGAGACGGAACAGAATACGGTATAGCCAACGAACTTGTTAACGCTGGTATTCCTAAAAATCAAATAGTTTTAGCCTTCCAACCAGCCGATATCAGACAATATACAGAATTTGCAATTACTTAGTTTAAAACTTTAGTTGAAGCCTTTGGTTTTTCGTTGCAGCTTAACCCAACCTAAGAATTATCACTAGATAAAGAATAATGAAAGTAGGATAGAATTTAAGGTAAAAAAATGATAAAATAAAGTAATGTCGAAAAATCGCAAATTACTAGAGAAAGGAAAATTAAAAATGGAAAGTTTAAGACTGCGATCGCGCATTGGTAAAGATGGACTATTAAAAATTCATTTACCACAGGCTAAAGAAGGAACTGAATTTGATATTATTGTTATTTATGAAATAGCTGTACCAAAAGAAGAAACAGCAACAGAACAAACCATGAAATTGAGTGATTTTTATGGTTGTATCCAAGATGAAACATTTATTAGACATCCACAATTAGAACAACCTGAAAGAGAAGCATTCTCATGATTTACTTATACAATTACAAGACTGGGAAGTAACATAATTAAACATCATCACTTTAATTTTATATGTCCGCGAAAGATTTTTTTCACAATGCAGTTAGGTTAGCTTTAGAAAAAGATGGTTGGTTAATTACTGATGATCCTTTATTGTTTCTTTGTTG
Organism: Anabaena sp. FACHB-1391; assembly: GCF_014696755.1. Classification (NCBI taxonomy): domain Bacteria; kingdom Bacillati; phylum Cyanobacteriota; class Cyanophyceae; order Nostocales; family Nostocaceae; genus Anabaena; species Anabaena sp. FACHB-1391. Next base: position 83,908 of record NZ_JACJQS010000010.1, read on the forward strand.
CAAACTTACTTTTATGTCAAGTTGAAAATTTTTTTCATGTTGATTTTCCATTTAGCTGTTATTTATGTCGGAAATAGCAGGTAAACCCATTCCCGAAGCAAGATATAAACCTGTAATTTATCAAATAGCTTCATAACTTTATAGTTTACTGGTTTTGCAGAGGGTTAAATTTTTTGTATTCTTCCTTTGCGTCTTTGCATGAGAAAAAACTCTTCAACCCAAAGTTAAAATATCCTCTGGAAAATCCACCACCAAACGCAAAAATTTCAACCATTCAGAACCTAATAAAACTTCTGTAATATTATCCCCCACATGAACAGGAATTTCATATTCCTTACCATCCCATATTACCTTACCTAAATAGATATTAAACCTTGATTCACCTTGTGCTGTTTGCATAGGTTCATTACCAAGAAAAACCCAATCCAGTCCATCCAAATTTTGAGTATTAATTGCCATAAATTTGGTAAATCCTGTATTTAACATCGCATCCACAGGTAGATTTAACCCATCAGCAGTAATCAAATCAATCTCAAAAAATAGCTGCCCTTCACTACCAAAATTTCCCTGAATCATATTCTCCCAGTCGTTCCTGTTTCATTTAAGCAAAACACATAATTCTTAGCCTTTGGGTATTTCTCAAGGACTTTTTTATGAGCTTGAATATTATCTTGATCAAGAAAGTATTCACCACTATCTGGTTCTATAGCAATATACCAACCATAGTTACTTTCAATATATTCAGGACGGACACGCTCAAAAATTGCCCGACAACGCTGATAAAATATTTCATCATCTGCTTCTCGTCTGGCTAATTCTTCTGGTGATATAGTCAATTCAGGAAAAATTCTTCCTCTTCTTACCACTTTTTTTGATGTTATGTGAGTCATACTATTAACTTAAACTCTAGTTATTATCTTAACTTAAATTGTGCTTAATTGCAAATCTTATCATTATTTAAACATAAATTTTAACTTAATTTTCCCTTTTTAGTTTCATCATTAAAAGCTGCTGCTAGACCAGGACTGGTGATTGCGATCGCACTTTCATGCCATTTATAAATAATAGCATCAATCAAATCCCAAGCCTGATTAGAAGTATCAGTTAACCGAAAAGCCTCACTCACTTCTTTAATAAAACATCAGACCAATTAGCCAGACTTTCTAAAAATGATAAAAAAGGAGGCTTTAAGCTTCCACAGAAATAAATTTAATCAATAATCAACCAAGTTTATAACTGATATATCGGTTCAGACTAACTTTTTCTTCTGCGGCTTCTATAGCCAATTTGCGGTGTAGTGCCGGAGTGATGCGTAGCTGAAATTTACCACTATATTGCTTCTCTGCTAGTGGCTCTGGAGGTATCTCCCCAGTAGTTTCCATATCAGTTAGTATATCTTTCACTAGCTCTGTAATACCTTTGAGAGCAGTAAGATTATCTTCATGAAGATAAGACAGGCTAGGAAATTCAGCACACAAACCCACAAATTCTTGATCCTCTTGTGACCAAGTAACTCTATATGTATAGTGGTTGTGATTAACCATTTTCCGATTCCTCAGTTTCTTCAATTGGTGCTAATTTTTCTATCGCATCCAAAACTTGTCTAACTTGATAGGGCTTTACCTTTCCTTTGTCGCTTTGGATGTTGACTCGCGGATCTCCACTCCAGGGCATTTTGTAGACACAGTGGCTTGTCCTTTGCTGTCTGGGTTCTCCAAAATAATGAGTGCAAACCTTTACTAAATCAGTAAAGTTTACGTTCTGAGGATTATTTTTGAGTTCAGCAAGGATTTTTTTTATTTGTGTCATCTTCAGGTTTCCTTTTGTATATAAAATCCATGTCAATGTAAATTAAGTAAAATCTAAGTGATTTTACTCGGTATTAACAATGCACGAATTTAGAAACCTTAAGCACTGTTCCCAGTCAAGGTGGATAAATGCTTATCATAAGAAATTATTATGGATAGAATGCCATAATGTTGATAGCTCAATTATAGGATCAATATTGGTACTATGTCAATCCTTTTGTGATGGTAGGTGTAGATATGGCGGAACTGTTACCAGGGGCAAGGTCAGTAGTTGTAGGTTGGGTTGAGGAATGAAACCCAACATCTTTATAATGTTATTGCGTTGGGTTGCGCTTCGCTTAACCCAACCTACGAATATAATATAGAGGCATTACTTAAAAATCAGGTATAATTTAGGATAAAATATCACTTTAAATTTTTATGTCGGCAAAAGATATATTTCACAATACAGTTAAAATAGCCTTAGAAAAGGAGAATTGGCAAATTACTGATGATCCTTTATATTTGCGCCTAACAGCATTAGTGAAAATTAGGATAGATTTAGGAGCAGAAAAATTAATTGGTGCTGAGAAAGATAATCAAAAAATAGCAGTAGAGGTAAAAAGTTTTCTCGGACTTTCAGCAATTTCTGAATTTCATACAGCGATTGGTCAATTTTTAAATTATAGGATAGCATTAGGACAGCAAGACCCTGAAAGAGTATTATATTTAGCTATCTCTCAAGACATATATCAAGAGTTTTTTACTGATAGTTTCATTCAAACTGTTTTACAAACTTATGAAATTAAGTTATTAGTTTTTGACATTAATAAGGAGGCAATAGTCTTATGGAAACCTTAAATTATCAAGAGATAGTAAAAGATATTATCTCTAAATATGCAAAAGACCAAGCAGAGGAAGATTTAGAACACACAGAAATTGTGTTTGATACAGAACGGGATATTTATTTATTATTGTATACAGGATGGAAGGATGAAAATAGAATTTATGGTTGTCCGATTCATATTAGGATTAAAGATGGTAAAATTTGGATTCAGCGTGATTTTACGGAGGAAGGAATTGCTCAACAGTTGGTAGAGTTAGGTGTACCGAAAACAGATATTGTTTTAGGTTTTAGATCACCTTATGTGAGACGGTTTACAGGTTTTGCATCGGTTTAGAGTATTGATTACAGGAGATAGTTTTATGGAAACAATGAATTATCCTGAATTAGTCCAAACTGTATTAACCAGACATACAGAAAGTCAAAATACCCTCTGGAAAATCCACCACCAACCGCAAAAACTTCAACCACTCAGAACCAAGCAAAATTTCATTAATTCCTTTACCCACATTCACAGGAATTTGATACTGCTTTCCGTCTAATATCACTTGACCTAAATAAATCTGAAATTTTGATTCACTTTTTGCCGTCCGTAAGATTTCCTCCCCACTATACACCCATTCTAATCCATCTAAATCTTGTGTATTAATAGCCATAAAACCTGCAAAGCCCGTATCAAATAGGGCATCTATAGGAAGATTTAAGCCATCATTAGTAACTAATTCAATCTCAAAAAATAATTAATTGCCCATTTTCTCCAAAATAACCCTCTATCATATTGTGCCAGTTGTCCCCGTTTCATTCAAACAAAAAACGAAATGTCTAGCTTGAGGATATTTTTCCAACATTCTTTTATGAGATTGCATTCTATCCTGATCAATTAAATATTCTCCACTATCTGGTTCTATAGCAATATACCAACCATAGTGACTTTCGATATATTGAGGACGGACACGCTCAAAAATTGCCTGACAACGTTGATAAAATATTTCATCTTCCGCTTCTCGTCTGGCTAATTCTTCTGGTGATATAGTCAATTCAGGAAAAATTCTTCCTCTTCTTACCATTTTTTTTGATGTTATGTGAGTCATATTATTAACTTTAACTCTAGTTATTATTTTAAATTAAATTGTGCTTAATTGCAACTTTTATCATTTGAAATTAAGTTATCTGAATCAGGATATCCAGGATGAAAGGATGTACAGGATAATGATTTAAAATGGTGCGTTACTATATTATATAGCGAACTGCTTGCAGCAGCGCTTCGCTATCGCTATGCTACCCCCAAAGCCTTTACCTCAAGTACAGATATTAATAATAAAATAAAACTCTTGTGGTGCGGGCATCTTGCCCGCACAAGCTGAACTTACTATATTATATAGCGAACTGCTTGCAGCAGCGCTTCGCTATCGCTATGCTACACACAAAGTCTTTACCAATAATGCTTTACTAATCACTAACACACCCTACTATAAATAATTTAAGATAGTTCTTCCTTATCAAAATAAGGATAACATATTTAAAATCCTTTGTCAATTTTGTCAGAATCAGGATATCCAGGATGAAAGGATGTACAGGATGAAGATGGGGATTTTATGATGATGTCAATGATTTAAAATGATGCGTTACTATATTATATAGCGAACTGCTTGCAGCAGCGCTTCGCTATCGCTATGCTACACACAAAGTCTTTACCAATAATGCTTTACTAATCGCTAACACACCCTACTCAAAAAGCTGTTCCCTGTCACCTATCCCTGTGCGTAGCACCTGTCACCTAATTTATGTCAGAATCAGGATATCCAGGATGAAAGGATGTACAGGATGAAGATGGGGATTTTATGATGATGTCAATGATTTAATATGGTGCGTTACTATATTATATAGTTATTATATAGCGAACTGCTTGCAGCAGCGCTTCGCTATCGCTATCCTACCTCCAAAGTCTTCACCTCAAGTACAGATATTAATAATAAAATAAAACTCTTGTGGTGCGGGCATCTTGCCTGCACAACCTGAACTTACTATATTATATAGCGAACTGCTTGCAGCAGCGCTTCGCTATCGCTATGTTACACACAAAGTTCTTACCAATGGTGCATTACGAATACAGCTAACACACCCTACTATAAATAATTTACGATAGTTCTTCCTTATCAAGATTAGTATAACATTTTTAAAATTCTTTGTCAACACCTGAAAATAAAATTTTTCGCGGTTTTTTTGCGTTTTGTTGGCTGTTCCCTGTCAACTGATGAAAGGATGTACAGGATGAAGATGGGGATTTTCTGATGATGTCAATGATTTAAAATGGTGCGTTACGCTGTCGCTAACACACCCTACTTTTAAAATTTAAGATAGTTCTTCCTTATCAAGCTTAGGATAACATATTTAAAATCCTTTGTCAACACCTAAAAATAAAATTTTTCGCGGTTTTTTTGCGTCTTGTGATAATTGTAGGTTGGGTTAAGCCACAACGTAACCCAACAAAGTCCTAACAATAAAGTCCCGAAGTTATTGGGTTGAGAAAACCCAATAAAGCTATTAACTAAACAAGAAAGTACCTCCGAACAGGTTTAAACTCGCATTGGTGCTATTAAATCCTGATGTATCAGATAAAATCATTAATGATTGACCAGTACCAAAACCAGGATTACCACTAATACCATCTCCAGCCCGCACTAATGTAGAATTACCTGATGTAATTACATCAAAACTGGCAATACCTGTAAAGTTCAGTTTATCGCCACCGACACCGCGCACAAAGTGGTAAACTGTATCTGTAGCATCACCAAGAACGTAATTAACGTTATCTACAGCATTATCGTTTAAACCTAAATACAAGGTATCGTTACCGAAGCCACCTCTGAGAATGTTAGCTGCTGCGTTACCTGTAATGCTGTTATCGAGGTCATTACCTGTACCGTTAATAGCGGTTGTTCCCTGTAACGTTAGGTTTTCGGTATTGGGGGTTAAGGTATAGGTTACAGTTGTGAAAACACTATCAGTTCCTTCATTCAAGTTTTCTGTGATGGTATCTGCTGTACTGTCAACATAATAGGAGTCATTACCAGCACCACCAATGAGGGTATCATTTCCTAAACCACCGGTGAGAACGTTATCGGCTGCGTTACCTGTAATGCTGTTATCGAGGTCATTACCTGTACCATTAATAGCGGTTGTTCCCTGTAAAGTCAGGTTTTCGGTATTGGGGGTGAGGGTATAGGTTACAGTTGTGAAAACAATATCAGTTCCTTGATTTACTAATTCTGTGATGGTATCTGCTGTATTGTCCACATAATAGGAGTCATTACCAGCACCACCAATTAAAGTATCAGCACCCGTACCACCTGTAAGAACGTTATCGGCTGCGTTACCTGTAATGATATTATTCAGGTTATTACCTGTACCGTTAATAGCGGTTGTTCCCTGTAACGTTAGGTTTTCGGTATTGGGGGTTAAGGTATAGGTTACAGTTGTGAAAACAATATCAGTTCCTTCATTAGCATTTTCTGTGATGATATCTGCTGTATTGTCCACATAATAGGAGTCATTACCAGCGCCACCAATTAAAGTATCAGCACCCGTACCACCAGTGAGAACGTTATCGGCTGTATTACCTGTAATGATATTATTGAGGGTGTTACCTGTACCGTTAATAGCGATTGTTCCCTGTAACGTTAGGTTTTCTACATTGGCGCTGAGGGTGTAAGTTGCTGCGGTGCTGAAAACGCTATCTAGTCCTTGATTTACTGATTCTGTGATGATATCTGCTGTACTGTCAACATAGTAGGAGTCATTACCAGCGCCACCAATGAGGCTATCATTTCCTAAACCACCAATGAGGGTATCAGCGCCCGCACCACCATTAAGAGTGTTATTACCAGTGTTACCTGTAATGGTATTATTGAGGGTGTTACCAGTACCGTTAATAGCGGTTGTTCCTTGTAACGTTAGGTTTTCTAAGTTGGCTCTTAATGTCCAAGTGATAGAAGATTCAACGGTATCAATACCTTGATTTAAAAATTCAGCAATGACATCACCCACATTATCCACTACATAAGTGTCATTACCTTTACCACCACCTAATAAATCTGCACCTGTTCCCCCGTTGAGAGTGTCATTACCATCTCCACCACCTAAATCATCGTTTCCTGTACCTGCTTTAATCCAATCATTACCAGTAGTACCATCAAAACTGACAGTACCTGTAAAGCTAGTTAAATCAAAGCGTTCAAATCCGAATACTGTTGTCCCTGGAATATCTAATTGATTGGTGGTGTTACTGGTATCTATGGAGATAAGATCATTAGCTGTTCCTCCGGTGATAATTAAGGTGTCTGTGCCATTACCACCTTTGATGATGTCGTTTTGTTGTAAATTGGCCCATGTACTGGTGATGGTGTCGTCTCCATAGTCAGCATCTATGATATCTTGTTGGGCTGTGGTGGTGAAACTTTCGTTATCGTTAAGGTCAGTGACTCCAATGGTTAATTGTCTTTCAAAGAATAACCCACCCTGGTCTGTTGTCCTCAGTCGAATGCTGTAACTGTTTTTGGTTTCAAAGTCAAATACAAAGTTGGTGGTAAGTTGATTTCCGCTAATGGTAAATAAACTATTATCCGTTGCACCGTCTCCGGTGACTAAACTATAAGTAAAGGTGTTTCCTGTATCTGGGTCTGTGGTGGAAAGATTACCAACCACTGTACCAATAATTTGGTTTTCCGCAACTGTGCTGGTGGAGAGTGTGAGGCTGGTGGGTGCTTTGTTAATAAACTCACTCACGTCTATGATTTGTAGTCCTGAATAATCATCAGCTACGTAAGCATAGTTACCGACTACTTGCACACCCCAAGCATAGCCAGATGTATCATAATTGCCCTTGAGGGTGGGGGTAGAGGGGTTGCTGATGTCAATTATTTGTAGTCCTGAAGAATCATCAGCTACATAAGCGTAGTTGCCGACTACTTGCACACCCCAAGCATAGCCAGATGTATCATAATTGCCCTTGAGGGTGGGGGTAGAGGGGTTGCTGATGTCAATTATTTGTAGTCCTGAAGAATCATCAGCTACATAAGCGTAGTTGCCGACTACTTGCACACCTATAGCATAGCCAGATGTATTATAATTGCCCTTGAGGGTGGGGGTAGTGGGGTTGCTGATGTCAATGATTTGTAGTCCTGAACCAGCATCAGCTACGTAAGCATAGTTACCGACTACTTGCACACCCCAAGCATAGCCAGATGTATCATAATTGCCCTTGAGGGTGGGGGTTGTGGGGTTGCTGATGTCAATGATTTGTAGTCCTGAAGTATAATCAGCTACATAAGCATAGTTACCGACTACTTGCACACCAAAAGCAATGCCAGATGTATCATAATTGCCCTTGAGGGTGGGGGTTGTGGGGTTGCTGATGTCTATGATTTGTAGTCCTGAATAATAATCAGCTACATAAGCATAGTTACCCACTACTTGCACACCTCTAGCATAGCTAGATGTATTATAATTGCCCTTGATGGTGGGGGTAGTGGGGTTGCTGATATCAATGATTTGTAGTCCTGAATAATAATCAGCAACATAAGCGTAGTTACCGACTACTTGCACACCCCAAGCAGAGCCAGAAGTATTATAATTGCCCACTAATGTGGGTGCAAATACTCCCTGGTAGGTGTTGAGGGTGTGTGCAACAATATCTGACAAATGTAGAGATGTGCCATGGAATGTCTCTGTAACGGGAATATTCACCTCTAACTGCCAATTTCCCCCTAATGCTGCATTGCCGGTTTTTGTGGTGGAGGCGCTAATGGTGGCGTTGGTAATTTGATGTAATTTGTCAATAAATTCTGCCCCTGCATCCCCAGCAGCGACGTTACAACCATATAGTAAAATATTCTGAGGTTGCCACTGTTGTAATTGTTGGGTGTAATTATGAATATTGGTTAAGTTTAATTGACTATTGCCTAAATATAAGCATCCGGGCGCACCGTGGGAAAGGATGTGAATGGTGGTGATGTGGGGATGTTGTTGTAAAATTTGGCTAACTTGCTCGATTCCGTCTTGCTCTGGGGAAATAATAACTGTTTTTACGCCTTCGATAATTCCTGTTTGCAGGGTGTGATAGTCGGAAAGGGAGGCATCTATAAAAACAATTGTTGTTGCGGTTTGACGGAGAAAAGAGTTGTTAGACATATTTTTCCTTTGCACCTGGTACTGTTGGTTTTTGTTATATGGGGTAGAAAATGAGCAACTTCACGTAATAAAACCTTGTCATAATATGATTGTAATTGATTAAAGTCAGAAGTACAACCGTATTTTTTTAAATTTAATAGGTGTTAATTAGTGTCACATACATAATACTCTGGTAACATTCATGCTTTTACATTTGTCTGAATCAGGATATCCAGGATGAAAGGATGTACAGGATAATGATTTAATATGGTGCGTTACTATATACTCTGGTAACATTTATGCTTTTACATTTGTCAGAATCAGGATATCCAGGATGAAAGGATGTACAGGATGAAGATTTAATATGGTGCGTTATTATATTATTATATAGATGTAGCGAACTGCTTGCAGCAGCGCTTCGCTATCGCTATGTTACACCTAAAGTTTTTACCTACTCAAAAAGCTGTCCCCTGTCCCCTGTTCCCTGTTCCCTGATTAAAGGATGTACAGGATGAGGAGGGGGATTTTTTGATGATGTCAATGATTTAAAATGGTGCGTTACGCTGTCGCTAACACACCCTACTCAAAAAGCTGTTCCCTGTCACCTGTCCCCGTGGCGTAGCACCTGTCACCTAATTTATGTCAGAATCAGGATATCCAGGATGAAAGGATGTACAGGATGAAGATGGGGATTTTCTGATTATGATTAAAGATGGTGCGTTACTATATTATATGGCTATGATGTAGCGAACTGCTTGCAGCAGCGCTTCGCTATCGCTATGTTACACCTAAAGTTTTTACCAATGGTGCGTTACGAAGACAGCTAACACACCCTACTCAAAAAGCTGTTCCCTGTCACCTGTCACCTGTTCCCTGTCACCTATTACCTGATAACTGTGATATTCATTATTATTAAAATTCCAAATTGTCATTGACACAAAAAATATTTAAAATTGCTACACTATAAACGCACCTAAAAACTCATCTCTGATTAACCATAAAAATATATGACTCTTACCCAATCTCATGCCTATATATCCCCGGAAGAATATTTAGAATTAGAAAAAAATAGCCCCATTAAATATGAATATATTCAAGGGCAAATTTACGCAATGGCAGGTGCTAGTGATGCCCATGTGACAATCACTACTAATTTAGTTGCTCTTTTAAGAAATCATATTCGTGGTACAGGATGTCGTCTTTACGTGACTGATATGAAAGCTAGAATTGAAACTCTGGATATTTTTTATTATCCTGATATGATGGTAACTTGCGATCCAAGAGATACAAAGTTTGAATATTTTAAATGCTATCCAAGTTTAATTATTGAAGTTTTATCACCTGCAACTGAAGCTTTTGATAGAGGTGATAAATTCATTGACTATCAAGAATTAGAAACTTTAAAAGAATATGTTTTAGTTAGTCAAAATCGTCAAAGAGTTGATCGTTTTAGTCTCAATAATCAAGGAAGATGGGAACTTTATAGTTATAGAGGAAATCAACAATTAGAGTTAACAAGTGTAAATTTTAAATGTCTTTTAACTGATATTTATGAAGATGTTAATTTTCTACGCTGATAAGTTGGAATTTCTATTGATGTTTATTTTTAAATAGTTTAGACAGGATAGAAAGTTTAATCCAAACTATTTTCTGTTCTGATACGGCTTTGGGGTCAATATTTTGACGCTAATTGTTCCATGGTTTTGATCACTTCTACCAATTTGTGAATATGTGCTAACTCATGGGTAGCCATCATAGATATTCTAATCCGACTTGTACTCACTGTGGGAGGACGAATGGCCGGGGCAAAAATTCCTGATGCTTGCATTAGCTTTCCTGCTGTTAATGCTGCGGCTGCGTTGGGTAATTGAAAACATAATATCGCTGATTCCGTCGGTAATAATTTTAAGTTAGGTAAATTGTCTTCAATTAATTGTTTTAAATAGTTGACATTTTGCCACAATTGCGATCGCCTTTGCGGTTCTTGTTGGACTATTTTTATAGCCGCTAAAGCTGCGGCTGTGTCTGCGGGAGAAAGAGCAGTGGTATAAATCCAACTAGGGGCGCGATTGCGTAAAAAGTCAATTAGGGTGCTGCTACCGGCTACATAGCCGCCCAAACTCCCCAAAGCTTTACTTAATGTGCCAATTTGAATTAATTCTCTACCTGTACACCCGAAATGTTCCACACACCCAGCACCAGTTTTACCCATGACTCCCGTAGCATGAGCTTCGTCTAGCAGTAGCATACAACTAAATTCTGTCGCTAAATCTAGCAGTTGGGGTAATGGACATAAATCACCATCCATGCTAAAAACGCTATCAGTAACTATTAAACAGCGTCGGTAATTCTTGCGATATTGCTGTAAATTTTGACATAGTGCTGTCATGGCACTGTGCGGATATTCCATCACCGTTGCACCGCTGAGAATTGCCCCTTTTTTGAGGCTGGAATGGTTAAATTGATCAGCTAAAATTAAGTCTCTTTTACCGACTATAGCCGCAATTGTACCTAGATTTGCTAAATAACCGGAGCTAAATACTAATGCGTCTTGGGTTTGTTTGCTAGATGCTATTTCCCGTTCTAATTCTCTGTGTAATTCCCGATGTCCACTGAGTAATCTAGAACCTGTACTACCAGTGCCAAATTCTTGAATAGCATTAATAGCGGCTGTTTGTAACCGTTGATCACTTGCTAGTCCTAAGTAGTCATTACTGGCAAAATTAATCACCTCTCGCCCAGATAATAACACTGTTGCACCAGGCCGGCTGTGAATAGTTTCTACGGAACGATACCAGTCAGCCTGGTGAATAGTGGACAGAGATTCGTTTATCCAGGCATAAGGATGATTATTCATTGTTTAAACTGCTTAATTTATGAAGATTCTGAGGACTTACGCACAAGTTAGGGAATAATAAACCACAAAGGAGCAAAGGACACGAAGACAAGAGAGTTTGAGAGGTATTTTGCGTAGGTGCTTGTCAAAATTTTATAAAACCATTGTCGTTGTTTTATTCACCTGAAAACCAATCTTTTCATAAAATTTTTGTTGGTGAGTAGTCATTAAGTATACACGCTCTACTTTTTGCATTCGGGGATGATTTAAAACGGTTTCTATTAACTTGCTCCCTAGTCCATTACCTTGATAATCTGGATGAATGACAACATCCCAAATTGTAGCGCGATAGATGCCATCAGAGGTCGCTCTAGCAAAGCCAATTAATAATTCTTGATCCCAGACAGAAATAACAGGTTCACTGTTAGCAATAGCTATAGCCAAATCTTTAATATTTCGTCCTTTTGCCCAAAAAGCAGCAATATCAAACAATTCTTGAAGTTTACAAATATCAATATCACCACGACTTTGACTAAATTGAATTTGAGAATATTTCATCTATGATTATCCAATTATCACAATATGTTCGCTTCTGTTATGACATATTTTCCTGAAAATTACTAAGGCTGTATATGTATATGCAACATTTGAATTCAAAGTTAAAAAACTCCCTTTCATTACTATTACCTATTACCCATTACCTATTACCCACTCACTTACAAACCCACTTCCATAGAGGATGTGTAGATCCTTGTTGACGAATGTGATAAACTTGCCTTTGTAAATGTTCCTGCTCCTTTAATGGTAATCCCCAAAGGATATTACGAATTTGCCAGACTAACACAGAAGTTGTCATAGCAATACACAAGGTTAAACCAAGAGTAGACAGAGGGTGAAAAATCAGCGCGTATCGTAATCCTACCCAGGTAAAATATTGTTGCAACAAATAAATTTCCGCCCGTAAATCCCACAGACAAAAAGGCGCGATAGTTAGCCACAAAAAGCCAGCAAATAACCATCTACCATATACTGTTAGCAGATATAGTTTCTGTATTTGTTGAGTAAAATTAGGGTCTAAAGCTAATTGTTCGTCCTCAAGTGGTACTTCAGGTTTATCCATAGGAATGGTATAAGCGTCTACAAAATCTCCTTAATCTCGTTCCCAGTCTCCGACTAGGAACAAGTGATCAATAAATTTAACTTTCTGGGGAACTGATAGGGGTTTCAACTGGGTAATTTTCACTACGTTCTCGCCACCAGATCAGCAGTGTACTAGCAATGAAAATACTAGAATAAGCTCCCATTGTAAAGCCCACAATTAAGGCTAAAGAAAAATTATGCAGTGTTTCCCCACCAAAGAAGAAGATGGCAGTTAATGTTAGTAGAGTTGTTAAAGTCGTGTTAATTGACCTACTTAAAGTTTGGTTAACAGCATCATCAACAATATCAGCAATTGGTTGTTCAGGGTGAAGTTTAATCGTTTCCCGAATCCGATCATAAATGACAACAGTATCATTGACAGAAAAACCGGTGATAGTCAGCAAGGCCACGATAAACAGACTATCTACTTCAACGCCGAAAACCAAGCCTAAAATCGAGAAAACCCCAGTGGTAATCAAAATGTCGTGAAACAAGGCCACAATGGCAAATACAGCGTAATCCCATTGAAACCTGACAGCCATGTAGATAGTAATTCCTATAAAGGAAACTATTAAAGCCAAGACCCCGGAAGTAAATAACTCCTTTCCTAAAGTTGCACCAACGGAGTCATCTTGATTTTTTTGCGGGTCAAAAGCGCCGATTTTTTCACTGAGAGCATTTTGTAGATTGATACGCTGTTCGGCTGCGAGTGTTTTCGTGCGGATAGTGATACCATTTTCTTGGCCATTTTCCGAGATTAATTGGATACTACTATCACCAAGACCCTGAGATTTAGCCACCTCTCGCACAACGTTGATATCTATTGATTGGTCACAATTACCAATTTTGCCACAATCTCGCACCAATTGCAACCTTGTACCGCCAATAAAGTCCAAACTAGGACGCAAAGGGGCTTTAATATTGGGATTTAAGGAAGATATCACCATGGAAATTATCCCACTGAGGATAATAACGCAGGAAATAGTCCACCATGTACCCCGTGCTTTGTTAATATCTAATCTCATTGTGCCACTCCTGTCTTATTTATTACTGGCACATTAGGAGCATAAAGTTTGGTGTTCCGCAAAGAGGGAATGGAAATAACTAAAAACATCAATGTGCGACTACAAGTAATTGCGGTAAACATACTTACCGCTACACCTAAAGCTAATGTGAGCGCGAAGCCTTTTACTAGTCCTGAACCCAACCAAAATAAAGCAGCACAAGCAATCCAGGTAGTAACATTACTATCTAAGATACTAGAAAAAGCGCGGTAAAAACCGGATTCTACAGAACGATACAGAGATTTACCAGCTTGTAATTCTTCCCTAGTGCGTTCAAAAATCAAAACATTAGCATCAACAGCCATACCGATACTGAGAATAAAACCCGCAATTCCGGGTAAGGTGAGGGTGACACTCAGTAAACAGAAAGCAGCCCAAGTGAGTAGGGAGTAAATTAATAGTGATACATTTGCGATCATTCCTGGTAGTCTGTAGTACAACACCATAAATATTAATACTAAAGTTAGACCGCCAATACCAGCATAGATACTTCTTTGAATACTATCTTTTCCTAAGGTAGCGCCTACCGTTCTTCTTTCCGCAATTTCCACAGGAACGGGTAATGCACCCCCGCGCAACTGTACCCCTAAATCATTCGCTTCTTGGGCTTGAAAACGACCTGTAATTACCGCAGAACCGCCTGTAATCCCAGTAGCAGCAAATTCTACTCCCACCGTCGGTGAACTAATCAGTTCATTATCGAGGAAAATACCGATACCGCGACCAGTTCCCGCCAGGTCTTTTGTTAGTCCGGCAAAGAGTTCACCACCTTTTTGATCAAAACGAATGGCCACGTCCCAATTATTGCCCTGAGTGGGCTGTCCATAGGCATCCTGGAGATATTTACCAGTCAGAGGTGGGTTGGTACTTTCAAACAATTCTGCTACCGCTTGATTATTTTGATCAAACTCTTGTTTATTGGTATTAATTGCAGCTTGATCTTTGGTCTTTTTCAATTCTTCCCGCTTGGTTTTTAGGTCGTTTTTTGTTACCTGTAAAGCTATAAGTTGAGCTTCTGTATTTGGTTTTTGGATACGGAACTCTAATTGCGCTGTACCTCCTAATATTCGTTCTGCTTGTTCTGGGTCATTGACACCAGGTAATTGTACTAAAATTTTGTCTGTACCCACGGTTTGAATTACAGGTTCAGAAACACCTAAACCATTAATTCGTCCTTCGACCACTCTTTTCACAGCTTCCAATTCCCTTTCGGTAATTTGGGGAATTTCCGCTGTTGGTTTTACCTGAATGGTAAGCTGGGAACCGCCCCGTAGATCTAGTCCCAGGGGTACAGGAATTGTGATAATTACTGTAATAGCGGCAATTACCAAGACTATAATTAATGCTAATAGCGATCGCTGTTTTTGCATACCATGACTCACAACTGACAAAGGTTATAATAACGCTCTTTTTGTCGGTTGTGAGTAGAAAATTTCCGAGGGAATAGGTAATACTTAGGCTCATCTCAGTAACCAGAGACATCCGTAGGGGCGAACGGCCGTTCGCCCGTACAACTGTCAACTGTCAACTGTCAACTGTCACCTAAACGCGCAAAGCGACCATTTTCTGGACTGCTTCGATGATTTGCTCTGGTTGAACAATTGTGAGGCGTTCCAGATTACCATTATAAGGGGTGGGGATATCCTGGGAAGAAAGACGCAATACAGGAGCGTCTAATTCATCAAATAAGCGGTCATTAATAGAAGCGGTTAATTCCGCACCAATACCCCCGGTTCTCATACACTCCTCCACGATGATAACGCGGTGAGTTTTGCGAATGGACGCGCCAATAGTGTTAAAATCGAGAGGTTTGAGGGAGATTAAATCAATAACTTCTGGATCATAACCTTGTTTTTCCAAAGATTTCACAGCTTGTAAAACATGATATCGCATCCGTGAATAAGTTAAAATTGTCACATCCTTACCTTTACGGACAACTTCAGCTTGATCTAAGGGGAGGACATATTCTGTTTCTGGTAAATCTTCTTTTAAATTATAAAGTAAAACGTGTTCAAAAAATAAGACTGGGTTGTCATCGCGGATAGCTGCTTTCAGTAAGCCTTTAGCATTGTAAGGGGTGGAACAAGCGACAATTTTTAAACCGGGAACAGCTTGGAAATAAGCTTCTAGACGTTGGGAATGTTCCGCACCTAATTGTCTACCCACACCTCCAGGACCACGAATGACCATAGGGATTTTAAAGTTACCACCGGAAGTATAGCGTAACATACCCGCATTATTAGAAATTTGGTTGAAGGCCAGGAGCAGAAAGCCCATATTCATTCCTTCAATAATAGGACGTAACCCGGTCATAGCAGCGCCTACAGCTATTCCAGTAAAGCTATTTTCCGCAATAGGGGTATCTAAAACTCGCAAATCACCATACTTTTGGTGTAGATCTTTAGTAACTTTATAAGAACCGCCGTAGTGTCCTACGTCTTCACCCAGAACGAATACCTTAGAGTCGCGGGACATTTCCTCGTCAATAGCTTCCCGCAGGGCGTTGAAAAATAGTGTTTCTGCCATTTAGACCTTTATTGCAATTTATCGTTATAGAATTTTATCGTGCCATTGTCCCGAATACCGTCAAGCCTAGCACTGTTGTTGATCACTAGGAATATTCTTGATCATCAATTGTCAGCACGTAGGGGTGAAAAACTCATGATATCTGACTTGAAGCATAATTGCACGCAAAAATAGCAAAAGTGCGGAATGTGGGTTTTAAGATTTGTTCTATCTTGCAACCAAAGGCCAAAAATCTCACGCCCAAACACAAAAACACTCTCCGCGTCTGTGCGCCTCTGCGTGAGTTAATATCTTAACTTACAACCACCTAGCCGCATCCTTAGCGTGGTAAGTCAAAATCAAATCAGCACCAGCCCGTTTAAACCCGGTTAAAGTTTCCATAACAACGCGCTGCTCATCAATCCAACCGTTTAAAGCCGCTGCTTTCACCATCGCATACTCACCAGACACATTGTAAGCCGCTACAGGTAAATTACTAGCTTCCTTAACGCGCCAGATAATATCCATATATGCCAATGCTGGTTTAACCATCAGCATATCCGCACCTTCAGCGATATCCAATTCAATCTCTTTCAGGGCTTCCCTAGCGTTACCGGGGTCCATTTGGTACGTGCGTCTATCTCCAAATTGTGGTGTTGAGTCTGCCGCATCTCTAAATGGTCCATAATAAGCTGAAGCATATTTAGCAGCATAGGACATAATGGGGATATGTTCAAAGCCCGCTGCATCCAAACCGGCGCGAATTGCTTGCACAAAACCATCCATCATTCCCGAAGGTGCGATAATATCTGCACCTGCTTGAGCTTGGGAAACTGCGGTTTTCTTTAATAATTCCAAAGTTGGATCATTTAATACTCTACCTGTTAAATCCCCAACTTGTAAATAACCACAATGGCCATGACTTGTATACTCACACAAACAAGTATCAGCCATGACAATTAAATCAGGAACGGCATTTTTAACTGCGGTTGCTGCTTTTTGGACAATACCACAATCGTGCCACGCGCCGGTAGCATCTATATCTTTATCTTCAGGAATTCCAAATAGGATAATTGCGGGAATGCCTAAATCATAAACTTCTTTAGCTTCCTCAACAATTTTATCTACGGAAAGTTGATAAACACCGGGCATAGATTTGACTTCTTTGGCTATACTTTCCCCTGGTACAGCAAACAATGGATAAATCAAATCGCTAGTAGTTAAAACGGTTTCACGTACCATACGGCGTAATTGGGTATGGCTACGCAGACGACGGGGGCGGTGGATAGGAAACATAAATTTTGTGCCGAGAAAACAATACGATGGACACAGAATAAAGCGTCACAGAAGCAGGTTTTTAGCTGGCTCTATTCAGACAAACTACAAGCAGTGCTTTAACTGTCTTTTGCCCTACTGTTGATGAAGCTGTGGGGCAATTTTATATTTTACAACTTGATGGACATTTGCTGATAACCTATTTGCAAAAAACAATCTTCAAAAAAATTCAGTCAATATTCTCCATGGTCTTAATATCGCGGTTAATTCCCTATTCCCAGAAGTGACAGCAGAAGGGAAATACTATTTTTTAAAAAACCCGGAAAATAAAGGGATAACGGTAGGGTTGTTCAGGATTACGGAAAACAGCAATTAGCGCCCAGATGGTTAATCCCCAGTGTAATATATACCCTAAACCTGCTAGTGGCAACAGGATGATTAGGGTTAAAACCAACCAACCGGTTAAAAAAAACAAAGCTGCGAGAATTGCTCCATAGAACCAAACGTTAAAATGGAAGTTGATAGATTCCTTCGCGTTCTCTTTGACGACAGGATCATCTGATACAAATAATATAGCTATGGGTAAACCAACGGAGACAATTGTAGTGCTAAAAAAAATTGCTCCGTGACACAAGGCTGATAATAGTTTACGTTTATCGCTGTCGTACATTCTTTCCTCCTATAACTATATTGCAGAGGGCGTAATTAGGTTAGGTTAAATATGATTGTATAATGATTGCATTATGATTGAGGTACATATAAGCTGGTAGGATGCAGACACAATCAGAGTTTTACTATGAACATTTGTACCTCTTAATCCTGTAATCTACTGTAAAATCATATCATTGCTGCTCAAATAAGCGATCGCTTGTCTAATCCAATCCTCTACATAGGCGTTTTTCGGTAAACCAACATCTTCACTAACAACGTGCAAAGCATTACTAACTTCATGAGCAGTATACCCCAAAGCAAACAGAGTCATTTGCACTTCTTCTAAAATTCCTGGTGCAGGTCCGCCCGTAGCGACGAAGAAGCCGGCTGATTTGCGCCATTCGATTAATTTACTCTTGAGTTCTAAACAGATGCGTTCAGCGGTCTTTTTGCCTATACCAGGAGCTTGAATTAAGATTTGGATATTAGCAGCGATAATAGCTTGAACTAACTCTGGTAATTCCATTGTATCCAAGAGTGCGATGGCCAAGGCCGCACCAATACCACTGACACTGAGTAAATGACGAAATAAATCCCGTTCTGAGGGAGAAGAAAAACCGTAGAGCATAGGTAATTCTTCCCGGATCTGGTAATGGGTAAAAATTTGTACCACATCTCCAGTAGATGTTAACTGGTTGGCCAGACGTTGAGGAATTTGCAAATCGTAACCCATGCCATTTACCTCTAGGGTCAAGATAACACGATTAGGGGTAATGGCTTGGACACCAGCGACGATACCTTTAAGATAGCTAATCATTCTAGGAAACCAAAATATTTTAAACCTTCCATAATCCCAGCAGCACAACGATTTTGTGCGAGGTAACGATAGTCAGCGGGATGCTGATGATACCATTGCAGTAACTCCTCACGAGCATTAGCGACAATGATTCCCCGTTCCCTACCAACAGCGAACAAAGCAATATCATTACCTGAATCACCACAAACAACAGTCTGCTCGGCTGCAAATTTCCACTTCTGACGGAGGAACTGCATTGCTTGACCTTTATCGCTGGTATGGGGTAAAATGTCAAGGTCAATTTCACTACTATAAATTAATTTTATATTTAGTTGGGATTTTTGCAATTCTGTCTCAAGTTGTGGTAAAATGCCCGATAATTCAGCTTTCAGGAAAAAACTGACTTTAAAAGGACGTTGTTCTGTATCTGGCTGTAACACTAATTCCGGGAATTGCTCAGTAATGGATAAAATCTTTTCCCGATGCCAACCTTGAGAGAGAATATCCGCCCATTCTGTGTCAGGATGGTTGCTACCATGCAAATATATTTCTGTACCAACCGAGAGAACTAAAGCATCTGGGGAGAAGAGATTTTTTTCCTGTTGGAGTTCTCGATAAAGCACAGGCGATCGCCCTGTAGAGTAAACTATCTTTGTACCATATTGTTGACGATGCTGTTGCAAGCGATCGCTCAATACCAACAATGCCTGATCATCGCCTACTAGGGTATGATCTAAATCACTTACGAATAAAAACTTATTCATGGCCAACTCCTTTTGTCAGTGAGGTTAATTCACAAAAAGTGTATGTTGTTTTGGCACTTACTGTACAATTCCTAATTCAAAAACAAGCCCTGGTAATGAGAAATTACGGCTATACTAGGAAATTCATGACACGACAAGTCCACGACCAACTGGCCAAAGAATATCTAGAAGAACTATTAAAACCTCTAGGTAAGGTAGAAACGAGTAAAGATGTAAAAAGCGAAGTTCAAGAAATAGATGTTTGGTTTGTTCCAACTACAACATCTACAAATTCCGAATTAGGATTATTAGGAAAAATGGCGGTTACAAGCTGTCTATTTGAACCTTACCGTAATGCACCTAATGAGATAGAAATTAGGAGTTGTTTGTTAAAATTGTATAGTGTTCAGGGTGAATTGTTAAGACAAACCAAAAGAGAAAAACGTTCTATTTCTGAACAAGAATTACCCCTTCTATGGATTTTAACACCAACTTGTTCTGAAAGAATCCTGGAAGGGTTTGGAGCAAAAATAAAGGAGGGATGGGAAAAAGGAGTTTATTTTCTGCCAAAATACCAGAAAGCGGCTATTGTGGCTATCAATCAGTTATCCATGACAGAGGATACACTATGGTTAAGGGTAATGGGAAAAGGTAGAACTCAAATGGAAGCTATCAGCGAAGTAGTTGAACTGTCAAAAGAGAATGATAAATGGGATAGATTAATGGAAATTTTCGCATCTTGGCGGAAAAATTTAGAATTGAATAGTGATGTTAATGATGAAGAAGCAAGGGAGTTAATTATGAGTTTATCACCAGCGTATCTTAAACAACGGGAAGAATGGAAACAAGAGGGAATAGAGGAAGGAAGACAACAAGGAAGACAGGAAGGAAGACAGCAAGGACGACAGGAAGGACAAAAAGACGGACAACGTTTGATGGTAGAGAGTTTGTTAGCGGTGCGTTTTGGTAATTTAGATGAGGAGTTATCTGCTATTGTCAGTCCGTTAATGGAACTTTCTTTAACAGAAAGAACCCAGTTATTACTTAATTTATCTAATCTTTCCCGTCAGGAATTATTAGCTAGGTTTAAAGTTGATTAGACATTTACAAAAAAGAGAGACATTTCCTCAAATGTCTCTTGCAATGACTTAATCAATATTTTGTTGTAACCAGGTTTCTAAATCAGCCATAGCAGAAAAATCAAAAATACTTTCTCCTAATGTTTCTAATTGTGAAATTGATAACTGGCGAATTTGTGATGCAATTGCTGGATCTAAATTACCAAACCGCTTTGATAATTGACGAATAATTAAATTAGCTTCACCTTGTTGTTCACCTTGTTGTAAACCTTGTTGTAAACCTTGTTGTAAACCTTGTTTGAGGATTTCGTTATACCAGGGTGATTCTCTTAATACTGTCATATCCCACCTCATGATTTGTTGAACTATTGGTATTTCTAGGACAAAGGATGCAAAAAATGATAATAATGGTTCTAAATCCCTTAACTGTTCATTTTCTCGCAGTTTAATTACTGCTTCTCTGACAACTGCTTCTTCACCACCTCCTTTGAGAATTGGTATAAAAGGTAATAAACTTGATAAATTTTCTGCAAATACTAAACTAGCTTCAATTTCCCAGAGATTAATTACCCGATAGTCTTGATAACTTTTCATTCCCATAAATTCTTGTTGATAGAAGTTGGGAATATTGGGTGTTTTGACGTGGGGTAAAATATTGATCAGTACGGGATAAATGGGTAATTTATAACGTTCCCGTGCTAAAGCTATATAAGCCGTCATTCTCAGCGGAACTTTCTCGTTATAACGCAATTGTAGCTCATTGAGAATTAAAAATTCCCCCTCTGGGTTTTCGGCTTTAATCAGTACGTCATTATCGCGGCTGATCCATTGAAATTCTGAGGAAATAAACTCTTTCACCCGAATATCTTTTCTTTGTGTTACCCATTGTACCCAATTATCGGGTGCGAGACTGATTAAGCGTTTACTACCAATATCTACTTTTTTGGTCATAGATTGATGATTATGAATTTAACAATCAAGGGGAAATTATTATAGCAATTCCCATTCAAGTGAGATACAAGCAGTAATAATTAAACGCAGATGGACGCAGATAAACGCAGATTTTTTACAATGTTATCAAAGTTTGGAATTTAAAGAAATTACCTTAACCGTTTGCCATTTTTTGCACATCATTAATAATTTTCCTCACTGTTTCAGCATCGGGTGATTGAATACGCTGGAATATCTCTAAAGACTGATGTAAATATTTTAGTGCAGTCACAAAATCTCCTTTGTTATATGCTAACAACTGTCCCAACATTGCTAATGTCGCGGCTTGACCTTGGACATTACCAATGCTTTCTTTGATTTCTAAAGACTGCTGGTAGTGGGCGATCGCTTCTTCTATTTTCCCTGTGTTGGCGTAGATACTGGCTAAACCGTGCAAAGTCACGGCTTGACCTTGGACATTACCAATGCTTTCTTTGATTTCTAAAGACTGCTAGTGGGCGATCGCTTCTTCTATTTTTCCCGTTTTGGCGTAGATACTGGCTAAGTTATTAATAATTACCGCTTTTGTTGTTTTATCTGTTGCTGGACAGAGTTCTAATGCTTGTTGATAATCTTGCTGTGCTTGTTCAATGTTTCCAAGTTCTTGTTCAGATCGTGCTAGATTAGTAAGAATTTCATAGCTTTCAACAATATTTAAGGTAGATTTGCATAGATGTAAGGTTTCACGAAATCGGCTAGTATTAATCCACTTTTGTGTTAAAACTATTCCTACTCTTGCGGATTTGTTCAGCAATGGCCAGAGTTCCACCCACAAGACCAACTATAGTGGCTACAGTGGTAATAACTGGCTCTCTTTCGATTTCTTCTGAATTTACGGTATAGTTACCAGTTATGCCCTCAATTGCCAAAAGTTCTTTTGTGGCTGTAATTGCGTCTTCACCTTCAATAGCAAATTTAATTTCTGTCATAAATTTACCTAAAAATACCTAATTTTTATTGCTATTGCTCACTACTTTAAAATATTTCCCATACCAACAGCAGAAGCAGTTTAAGTATTTACAACTTTTGCATATTGTGACTAAGAGGATCAAAATCTCTAGGAAATTTGGTACTTTCATCATAATATGCACCATGTAAATTCGCGCCGTAGAACTTGGTGTAATGCAATGTAGCACCTCTAAGATTTGCCTCAGTCAGATTAACACCAGATAAATTCGCTCTAGTTAAATTGGCCTGGGCTAAATTCGCTCTACTCAAATTCGCGCCCCACAGTTTAGCTTTAGCTAAATTTGCTTCGCTTAAATCTGCTCCCCATAAATTAATTCCTGGTAAGTAAGCATTAATTAGTTTAGCTTTGACTAGTTTAGCTGAAACAAAATATCTTTCTCCCGCAGCATAACGCCGTTTTAGTTCCTCAGTGTCCATATCTTGTTAACCTAATTGAGTAACAAAACCTCTATTTCCACAATACTCCCTGTCAACCAATTTTGGATTTTGGATTTTAGATTTTAGATTTTAGATTTTCCTCTTCTTAAAAAGAGGCTTGCAAATGTGCAATTAAAGTCAAACTACTAGTAGTTATAAATAAGAAAAACGCCTGAGTTTTTTCTCACTCAAGCGTTTCCCCGTATAACTTTATACTACTTCACTAATTTTGTGACATTTTAGACCCGCAACTCAAATAACAGGAAGTATAAGCAGCGCGAGGGGACTTGTAACAAGTATCAAGTGAAGTGGTATCACTCCTTGCATTTGCTAATGATACCCCTTTTAACACCAAATAGCTAGTGTAGAGAGTGACACTTTCTTAACTGACACCCAATGTTCTATCAATAACTTTAACTTCGATTTAGGAGTCTTTAGCTACCAATAATTTTTGCGTTGTCAAAATTTCACATACTTCAGCGTCGGTTGTTTGCCGAAAATCCTCGTACCAAATACCAATTGCATACAAATTGTTTGGTGTTATTACTGATATAACCTGATCTACCTCTGCTTTTAATTCTTCACAAGTAGATACCGCCGCCACTGGAACAGCTACTACAAGCTTCTGGGGTTGTTGTTTTTTCAACGTAGCGATCGCTGCTCGGATAGTAGCACCCGTAGCAATACCATCATCCACCAGAATAATGATATGATTTTTTACCTCTGCTAGGGGACTATTACCGCGATAAGCGTGGCGGCGGCGGTCTAATTCCCGCATTTCTATTGCTACTACTTGATCAATAGTTGCTTGGGAAATATGCAATGAATCTACAACATTCTCATTCATAACACGGACTCCTCCGGTCGCAATAGCCCCCATGGCCAATTCCTTATGTCCAGGTACACCTAGTTTCCGCACCAAGCAGATATCTAAAGGTGCATTAAGTTCCTTTGCTACCTCATAAGCCACAGGTACACCGCCACGGGGAAGCCCTAATACTAAAATATCAGGACAATGGGCATATTCTGTTAACTGAGCAGCTAACAGTTTCCCTGCTTCTGTGCGATTACGGAATTTTTGCAGCATATTGTTATACCTCTTTATGAAAATAAGTCCCTAATTGAAGCCAGAAATTTGATCGTAAATCCTGTAATGGCACTACAAAAACAAAATTACCCCTCTAATTTGAGGGTAGCAATAAAATCAGAGAACTTGTTAAATCAAATTACCAACCAAAACTTTATTAGAGGTTTTTTTCTTAAATTTTATCTCAATTTTTTGAGCTAAACTAAAGAGAGTGGGATAATCTCTGGTAGTAAGTTACCTAAATTACACATCTACATAACTCCAGTAAAAATGTCTGAAGATCCCTATAAATCACCTGAAATCCAAGAAGTAATTGGATTAAAACCGCAACACTTTGCTGACTTAGTTAGAGCCTCACAATTAATTTTTGACCCGACTGCGGGAGTTACCGGCAGAAATGTCAAAATTGATTGGCAGGACTTTGGTATTCCTGGGAATATAGAAGATAATCTCAGAATTATCGGTGAAGAATTTCAATATGCTTCTCCCCATGTTCCCGCTGATATTATTTGGGGTAAATTAACTACAGAAACTCGAATTTGGTTTCTGAAAAATAAAGATCAATTGTGGCAATTTGAAGAAATTTTACCTGCACTTGACGAAGATTAACTATTGCCAAAAATATCCTTCTCAAGTAGGATATATATATTTTCTATCCTACTTGTTTATTAGAAGATAATGTTGATTAAAATTGCAAATACTCAGGTTTTACTAGTTCCTTTATCTTTGATGTTTCCATTAATAATATCGGGTTTACATAACTCTGATATTGCTTTAGCAGAAAGTCAGCAAGAAAGTAAACAAAAATATAGTCATGGAATTATTAATCAGCAACTAGCTGTTAATAAAACTGAATTTGGAGTTAAGATAATTAATTCATCAGGAAAGGTCAATTTTTTCCCAACAACTACCGTTCCGTTAAAAGAAGGTGATGCTTATGGTTGGAGAATTAAACTTGATAACTATCCAGATAAAGTCCAATGGAGAGAAGTTTTAACTTTACCAAAATCTCCCGAAACTTGGATTACAGAGAATCATCAAAATCTTTCCATATCAAAAGATGGAAAAACGGCAATTTCCACCCGAATACAAACACCTGTTAATGGTGTGATTGAAAATTTCTGGACTATTTCTCCTGGAGATCCTTTAGGTAAACATCAAATAGAAGTTTATATTGATCAGCGTTTGCTTGCTACTTTTGAATTTGAAATAGTCCCATTTTAAAATGACCATTTTGTGATAGATGTAAATATAGGATCTTTTTTATCAACTAATTATGTCAGTCACATCTTACATTTTTCTAGCTGGTGCTAGTCGCGGTGTTGGTCAAGAAATCGCTAAATATTTGACAGCACAGGAAATTCAAGTTAAAGCACTTGTGAGAACAGAAACCGCTGCTGTAGAACTAAAAGCAATGGGTATTCATCCAGTTTTAGGAGATGCTTTAAATGCGGCAGATGTTGAACAGGGAATGTTAGGAAATGAACCTATTCAAGCGGTTATCAGTACATTAGGAGGTTTACCGACAGATAATATCAAACCTGATTATATCGGTAATAAAAACCTGATTGATGCAGCAGTTAAAGCGGGAGTAAAAAAGTTTATTTTGGTAACTTCCATTGGTAGTGGTGATAGTGTTGTGGCTTTACCTCCCCAAGCATTAGCAGCACTCAAACCCGTTTTAATTGAAAAAGAAAAGGCTGAACAATACCTGATTTCCAGCGGACTGAACTATACAATTATTCGTCCTGGTGGTTTAAAATCAGAATCTGCTACCAACAACGGAATTTTAACTGAAAATCCTCAAATTGTGGGGACTATTCATCGTGCGGATGTTGCTGCATTGGTTTGTCGTTGTTTAAATTCTCCTAATTCTGATCAGAAGATATTATCGGCCATAGATCGAAATATGGTATATCCAGGATTACCGGAATTTGTGGAATTTAATTTAGATTAGGGATTGCCAAAGAATAAATAATCTAATTTATTAGGGTGTGTTAAATTCCAAGATAACGCACCCTACAGTTGAGGATATTTTTTTAATTTTCAGTCCCTTAGTTGTTGTTGATGTTGAGGACTAAAGTTCTCACTACTAACTAAATTTAAACAGAAAATACTACTCGAAAACCACAAATTCGTAAACCACCGTCTGCTTCATTCCAACTTCTACTAGCACTGCGACAAAGTTGCGCGTTAAAATTCCACGCACCACCCCTTAAAACTCGACGATGTTGATCACCACCATTTTCCCAGACACTACCATCTATAGGCGCTCCATGATAGTTATTATGCCAAGGATCGGCACACCATTCCCATACTAAACCGTGCATATCATATAAACCAAAAGCATTTGCAACTTCAAAATAACCAACATTTGTTGTTTGTTTACGAAATCTACTTTTTCGTTCTCCAGCATAAGTATCACTACCACTACAGTTAATTAAATCGGAGGTAATTGTTTCTCCAAAATGAAAAGATGTGGTAGTTCCCGCACGACAAGCATACTCCCATTCTGCTTCACTAGGTAGACGATATTCTCTACCAGTTTTAATTTTTAATCTAGCACAAAATTCCACAGCTTCATACCAAGAAACATTTTCTACTGGCAGATTTGTACCTTTAAATTTCGAGGGGTTGGGATGTAATTCTTGTTGAACTTTTGGTAAAGCTGCTACTATTCTCCACTGTGCTTGAGTAATAGGATATTTAGCCATAAAAAAAGATGGAACTATTACTTGATGTTGGGGACGTTCATCACTATCACCTTCACAAATAGGAGAACCCATGATAAAAGTCCCATTAGGGATTGACACCATTTCTAAGGTTGTATTTCTGCCTAATTCCTCATGAAAATATTTAGAATTACGTCGATCACGATTAACTTCTCTCCCAGTAGTGTCTACAGTAATGACATAAAAATCAAAGTTATACAAAGGGGGTAAGGGAACAATAATTTTTGTGGGAGGTGGTGGAGGTAATGGTGTTAATGGTGGTTTAGAAACAGGGGGGAATTTAATGACAACGGGGGATTTAGCAAAATTCAAATCATGTAAAACATCCATTGCTGACTGATATCTATCACTAGCAAAATGTTGGAGTAATTTATCTAAAATTTGCTTAAATTCATCACTAATAGTAATTCCTTTAAGTTGTAAACGTTCCTTCCATAACCATTTAGCATTCATAGCATCATAAAGATGATCTTTTAGTTGTCCATAATCATCTTGTAATGGTAAATCTTGAGTTAATAACCGCACACAAGTTACACCCAAAGCATATAAATCACTTGCTTGACAAGCAAACCCGGCCATTTGTTCCGTTGGTGCATAACCGAGGGTATAAATAGCTGTTGCTTGTCTAGCTAGACTAGTTTGAGTAACTTGTTTTGCACCACCAAAATCAATTAAGACCGGTTTTTTATCACTATCTCGACGAATAATGTTTTCTGGTTTAATATCGCGGTGAATCACATTGTGTTTGTGAACAAAATCTAACACTGGTAATAAATCAGTCAAAAGTTGACGAACTTCTATTTCACTATAAGCTTGATTTTGCAGTTCTTCTAGAAGAGTTTTACCAATTATAAATTCCTGGACTAAATATAAACTAGAACCTTGTTCAAAATAAGCCAAAAGTCGCGGAATTTGAGAGTGATTTTCTCCCAAATCATACAATCTAAAAGCTTCTTCTTTGAAAAATTTCGCAGCTTTAGCACGTTGTCCAGTTCCTTGCACTTGGGGAAAAAATTGCTTAATAACACAGGGTGCATTAAGTCTATCTACATCTTCAGCAGCGTAGGTTCTGCTAAAACCACCTTCACCTAATAATCTTAAAACCCGGTAACGGTTACGCAGCATTTCTCCAAAGTTACTTTCTTGACAACTTTGGCAAAATTTAGAGGTTTTGGGATTAAAGGGGTTAGAACAATTGGGATTTTGACAAATTTGCATAGAACTTGGGAAAATAGCATCCTGTAAAAGTAGTCCCCAATTTTATTAATTTGTCAAAACGATATTGATTGTTGTTAGAAAAAAATAGTCAAAATATAAATTAGTTTATGGGGGAAAGTGAAAAAATCTGAGTTGTGATTTACTTATAAATAACACTTTCGGCTAGAAAAATCTGTGCTGTTTGTTGCACAGATTCTAATTTTTTTCCCAGTCCATTTCCTGTAAGTTGGGTTAAGCAATAGCGCAATGGAACGCTCATGTTGGGTTTTATACTTCAAACCAACCTACAAATCAAAGCTTTTTCCAATTTGGACTAGGTATTGTAAGAACCAAAACTTTCTACAAATTTGGTATAGAGTGTCTATTTAATTAAGATCCCTGTGGGACTACCAGCAGGAGTATTTAAAGGTAGAAAAAATCAACATTTCAAAGATATTACTTAACCTATCGCTAAAGTCACCCTTGGCTATGGAACAACAATAAACACCAGTATTGGGAATTAAGTCATAGTTGAGTAAAGTGCTGTACTCATATATATTTCTTGTAAATTTCAGAAAATATATTGTATAATCTTCTCAGTCAAAAATATCTTTCTATAGTGTTAGTAAAAAAATATGTATCAACCAATTCTTAAATTTATTTTAACCCAAAATTATAAAAATCTCTCGTTATCTCAATCCGTAGAGTTAAAAAATCTTAATATTTTCATAGGAGCAAATGGTTCTGGAAAAAGTAATTTTATTAGTACATTAAAATTTTTAAAGGATTGTTTAACTAATGTTTCTGATGAAAGTCGTGGTATTACTAGTTTTGAAGAAGCAATTAGTAAAATTGGCAATGATAGAATATTAGATAATAGTGTTGCTAGTCCTGCGGTCATTAAATTTCAGTATGGCTTTTCAGAACAATTACAAGATACGAGTCAACTGAAAAATTCAGTTCTTGATCTTGATTTGTTTGTAGATAGGAAAAAACAGAAATTAACTATTCATCAAGAATCTTTATATAGTGGAGATAATTTAGTAAATCCAGATTTATCACCTTTTTATTATTATAAATTTAATGATCCAAAACTGCAAAGAATAGGTAAAGGTGTGATCTCAGTATATAATCAAGGTGAACAGAAATCAGGAACACATTTTGAAGTATTAGATAATATTCCTGCAAACATTCTAGGTTTAAATGTACTTCCAGAATTATTAGAAAATAGTCAAAATAAACTGATAACTACACCTGGGTATAAAATTAGGAGAGAGTTAATTGCATTTATTTCTCAATGGCAATTTTATAATGCGAATAATATGGATTTGCATCAAATTAGAAATTCAGAACCAAAAATAGGAGGAAATGATATTTATTTATCTACATCAGGAAATAATTTACCCTTAGTATTTGAGAATTTAACCCAGGAAAATATTGACTTTGAAGACAGCATTAATAATGCCATGAAGTCCATTTTACCTAAAACCCGTCGTCTGCGTTCTCTTCGTTCTGGGCGATTATCATTAACATTAGAATGGCATTTTGAAGATATTAAAGAACCATTTTATCTTACAGAAATGTCAGATGGAACGGTAAGAATGTTATGCTGGGCAACTATATTACATTCTCCTATTTTACCCTCTTTATTAGTTATTGATGAACCAGAATTAGGTTTGCACGTATCTTGGATGCCAATTTTAGCAGAATGGATTAAACAAGCTGCTAGAAAAACTCAAATTATTATCACTACTCATAGTCCTGATCTTTTAGATCATTTTACAGATTGCTTAGAAAATGTTTATTGTTTTTATTCTCAAGATAAGACGCATTTTTCCATGAAAACACTCTCTCATGAAATTTTAGATCAAAAACTAGAAGAAGGATGGCAATTAGGTGATTTATACCGTGTAGGAGATCCTACTGTGGGAGGATGGCCGTGGTAGTTTGGGTATTTGCAGGTGGTGGAGAAGCGGAGGTGAGAGGATTAATTCCTTTTTTAGAAAAGAATTTTCCCAGTTGTCAATTTGAACGGAAAACACCAGCAAGACTCAAACCAGGACCAAAACCTGGGAAGGTAACTGGTTATGGTAAAACAGGTAAGAGTTTAATTGAACAAATTACTCAAGAATTACCTATTGCTTTGCAATGTGATCCCAAAAAATGTGATTTAATTTTAGTTTTTGATGATTTAGATTGTCGAGATGTTAATTCTCAAAGAGAGAAGTTTATATCAGCAATATCTAAGATAACTGAATCTCATGATATTCCTCAATATATCGCTTTTGCTGCACCTGAATTAGAATCATGGATGATTGGGGATTGGGATAATACTATTGCTAAACATCCAGATTTTCGCGGTAGACATGAAAAAATGCGTTGGTGGTTAAGCACTCAGAAAAATATCTCGTTTGATGATCCTGAATCTTTTAGTAAATATGATCAAGATCGAGATTGTTGTCAAGATAAATTATCTCAGCTAATTGTTGATAGTAGCATTTCACTAGAACTAAACTTTGATATGCAATCAGTCCGATTTTCTAAAGGATTACATACACCTTTGTTATTACTAAAAATAGTCCCAGAAAATTTACAAAAAAAATGTCCTTTATTTCGTGAACTTTATAACTATTTACATGATTTTTGTAATACTAAGATGCAATAAAGGGTGGGGTTTCCCCGCCCCTACATTTAAACTTCACAAATTAACTCACCGGCTTTTTTAGTAAAACGACTGTTTTCTCGATAATCTACGCGACAGTCTATAACTGCTGGTACATCTTGAGCGAGCGCTTCTTTAAGCATGGGAACTAAATCTGTAGCAGATTCAACTCGATAACCTTTTAATCCCATACTTTCGGCAAATTTGACAAAATCAGGATTACCAAAATGTACGAAAGATGAGTTACCTTTACCAAATTGATTTTCTTGTTTCCACTCAATTAAACCATAGCCACCGTCATTAAAAATCAGAGTCACGAAGGGAGTTCCCACTCGCAAAGCTGTTTCTAATTCTTGACAATTCATCATAAAACCACCGTCACCGGTTGCAGCGACAACTTTACGATTTGGATAGACTAATTTTGCTGCCAATGCACCAGGAATAGCAATACCCATAGCCGCGAAACCATTAGAAATAATGCAAGTATTGGGACTATGACAATGATAATGTCTAGCAATCCACATTTTATGTGCGCCAACATCAGAAATCACAATATCATCGGGTCCCATAACTTGCCGCAAATCATAAATTAATTTTTGCGGTTTAATGGGAAATTGATCATCTTGGGCATATTCTTCATAATCAGCCCGAATATTAGGACGTAAGCTGATAGAATAGGGATTGGGTTTATTTTGTCTATCTGCTAATTTTAAGATCTCATTCAGGGAATCAGAAATATCTCCTACTACTTCCAATTGGGGAATATAACTACTGTCAATTTCTGAAGACGTTGCTGCAATATGGATAATAGGAATTGTCCCTTCAGGATTCCATTTTTTGGGAGAAAATTCAATTAAATCATAACCAATAGCTATGACTAAATCTGAATTATCAAAGCCGCAGGTGATAAAATCTCGTTGTTGTAATCCCACGGACCAAAGTGCTAAGGGATGGGTGTAGGGAATCACACCTTTACCCATAAAAGTATTCACAACAGGAATATTCATTTGGGTAGCAAATTGTGTTACTGCGTCGCTAGATTGGGCGCGAATTGCACCATTTCCTACTAAAATGATGGGATTAACTGCTTGGGAAATTACGGCAGATGCGGCGCGAATACTGGCAAAGGAAGCATAGGTTTTTTCACTATTATCCTTATTTAAAGGTTTGCCTTCTACGGGCATGGCGGCTATATTTTCCGGTAAATCAATGTGAACGGCACCGGGTTTTTCTGTTTGCGATCGCTTGAAGGCTTTTCTGACGACTTCTGGTGTAATACTTGGTCTAACAATCTGTTTATTCCACTTAGTAACGGGGGCAAACATAGCTACTAAATCCAAGTATTGATGAGATTCAATGTGCATTCTATCTGTTCCCACCTGGCCGGTAATTGCCACTAATGGCGCACCATCTAGATTAGCATCTGCCACTCCTGTCATTAAATTAGTTGCCCCAGGACCGAGAGTAGAAAGACAGACTCCGGCTTTTCCTGTTAACCTACCATAAACGTCGGCCATGAATGCTGCACCCTGTTCATGACGGGTAGTAATAAATTGAATTGATGATTTTTTTAAAGCTTCTAAAACGTGCAGATTTTCTTCTCCAGGAAGTCCAAAAACATATTGAACTCCTTCGTTTTCTAAACACTGTACTAACAATTCTGCGGTGTTCATAAGTTTGGTAATTGGTAATTGGTAATTGGTAATTGGTAATTGGTAATTGGTAATTGCTTAATTTTCTTCTTTTTTATCTGTTCCTCCTGAACTCCTGTACGGGCGAACCGCAGGAAAGCCCCTACTTCACCCAAACGGTCTTGATATTCACAAATTCATGAATACCTTGAATACTCAATTCTCTGCCATAACCAGAACGCTTGGTTCCCCCAAAAGGTAACCGAGGATCAGACTTAACCATGCTGTTAATAAATACTGCCCCGGCTTCAATTTCTTGAATTAGACGATTTTGTTCTTCTGTATTTGTTGTCCATGCACTTGCACCTAAACCAAAGGGAGTATCATTAGCTAATTTAATCGCAGTGTTGAGATCAGGAACTCGGAATAATAATGCCACAGGACCAAAAAATTCTGCTTGGGCAATTGGTGTATCTACGGGAACATCTATGATAATTGTTGGTGGGTAAAAGTTCCCCGACATTTCTGTTAAAGGATGTCCACCTGTGAGGATTTTACCGCCACTTTTGACGGCTTTTTTAACTTGTTGGTCTAATTCTTGGAGAATATTAGAAGTTGCTAAGGGTCCTAAATCTGTATCTAGGTCCATGGGATTGCCAATTTTCAGGGATTGGAATTTTTCTAACAGCAATTTTTGAAATTTATCAGCAACAGCCTCAGCAATAATAAAGCGTTTGGCCGCAATACAAGATTGTCCGTTATTCAACATTCTCGCTGTAACTGCGGTAGAAACTGCTGTTTCTAAATCAGCACTTTCTAAAACTATAAATGGGTCACTTCCCCCCAATTCTAAAACAGTTTTTTTGATTTGTTTCCCAGATGCAACAGCGAGGGATATCCCTGCTGGTTCACTACCTGTTAAAGTAGCGGCTTTAACTCGATCATCGGCCATTAAATCAGCAACTTGATCTGCACCGATTAATAATGTTTGAAATACACCACCAGGAAAACCAGCGCGATGAAAAATATCTTCAATTGCTAATGCACACTGTGGTACATTAGAAGCGTGTTTTAGTAGGGCTACATTGCCCGCCATCAGTGCTGGTGCTGCAAACCGGAAAACTTGCCAAAAAGGAAAATTCCAGGGCATGACGGCGAGAATCACCCCTAAAGGCTGATATTTTACAAAACTATGACTAGCATCGGTTTTGATGGTGACATCAGCCAGAAAACTGGCGGCATTTTCGCTGTAATAACGACAAACAAGGGCGCATTTTTCGACTTCAGCAATGGCAGCTTTTAATGGTTTACCCATTTCCAAAGTCATCAATTTCCCCAAATCTGCCTTTTCTTGGTCTAAAATAGTCGCTGCTTGTTCTAACCAGTGAGACCTCTCTAAAAAACTTGTTTGACGGTATTCTTGAAAAGCCTTTCCTGCTAAATCTAATTTAGCAGCAATTTCCATTTTTTGTAACGGCTCAAAAATTTTCAGTGTTTCCCCGGTGTAGGGGTTAATAGTAGCTATAGCCATTATCTGACCTCTGAATAAAAAATAGTGTCAATAATTCGTAATTTAATTATTCTCTATTCTTTGTTGCCTATCATTTATGATCTAACACATTCATAACTCATATTTTAGACATTTTGGCTGAAAAATATTCACAAGCTCAACAGCAAATTGACAGTTACATTGGTGGTAATTCTAAAGGAATACTCCCCAATAATCCTTTCCGAAAATCGGTGATCATTTGTCTAGCTGTACGTTCTATGTCTCCTTTGTAGCGATGTTCTGCTAAAGCTTGTAAATACGCTTCCCCTGTGTGGATAACAGAGTCAAGATCATATCGTGTTAGTAATGGATGGGGTGGTAAAAATTTTGGGTATGTTTCCTGAAGTTCATTAAGTATATCTACGAATGCAGCGGCGATGAGTTGGTTATCATAGGATGCTTCACCGATATCATCACAAATGGCTAATTTCACTCCTGCGGCTTGGCTATCGAGTCTAGCGGGGATGACACCCGGTGCATCTAATAATTCTAGCTGATCGGAAATTCTGACCCATCGTAGTTGACGGGTAACTCCGGGACGGGCGGCACTTTCTACCACTCGTTTACCTATGAGACGGTTAATTAGAGCGGATTTACCGACATTGGGAAAACCAATAACCACGGCGCGAACGGGACGGGGTAACATTCCCCGTTCTTGACGGCGTTTGTTAAGTTCTATACCTGCTGCTTGGGCGGCTTTGGCGATCGCTGTAATTCCCTGTCCATGTTGAGCATCGGTAAAATATGGAACTTCACTTTGATTTTTAAACCACTCTATCCAGCGCGATCGCACCTGTGGTAAAATCATATCTACTCGGTTAAGTACCAGTATGCGCGTTCTTGTTCCCACCCATTCATTCATTTGTGGGTGGTTTGTTGCTAGGGGAATACGAGCATCTCGTACTTCTAAAATCACATCTACCCGTTTTAGCTGTTCCTTGAGATTCTTTTCAGCTTTGGCGATGTGTCCGGGATACCATTGGATTAGATTTAATTTGTAGTTTTGTGTAATAGACATTTATTGTTAGTTGTTAATTGTTAGTTGTTCGTTGTGACTAATAACTTCCCATATTAGTTAGATTGATGTAAAATTAATCTGTTACCATCGGGGTCATAGGCGTAAATTTCTCTACCGTGGGAAGCTGTATAAATTATTCCTGGTGGGGGATAACCTAAAGATGTTAAGTAAGATATGGAGCTTTCTAAATTATTGACTTCTAAACACAAACTTAGGGGACTTTGGGAATTAGTGACAAATTCTGCTGCGTTAACTGGTTTGGGTTGAAAAATACCTAATTTTAAACCAGGGATTTCAAACTCAGCATAAATATGAGGGATGAGTTTTTTTGGTTCTTGTGCTAGTAATTGAGTATAGAAACTAAGGATACAATCAAAATTAACTGTGGCTATGGTGATGATTATACTATTATATTGCATATTTAGGATTTGCTGAAGAAATTCACAACTACAATCTAGAATATTATACCAGTTGTGTAAGTCCTGTTAATATGGTTGTGATCAATTAAAAGCGATTCTTGACTAAGTGAGATACAAGAAACCCATCCCCAACCCACACCTCCCCATGAGATTTTATCAGTCCCTATGATAAATTCTCACAAAAATTATCGTGGCATAATATCATCTAGACGCAGTTGTAAAGAAGGTAAAAGAGAAGATTTGATATATTCTCCTAAACGATATTGTTGCTGACTATAATCTTCGCCAATTAATTGACAAACTGTAAATGTCGGTTGCTTTGGTTTACCAATGAAAACCACTCGTCCCAAACCTCGATAATCAACAATCCAATATTCAGAAATTCCTAATAAAGCATATTCTTCAACTTTACGAGCATAATCTGTTTCCCAGTTAGTGCTGACAACTTCAACCACTAATTTAATTGATTGTCTTAAAGCAATAATTGGTTGATGTTCCCAAAAAGGCTCATGGTGCTGCAAAGTTTCATCTAATACTACAATATCAGGTCGTCGGGCTGTGGCTATTTCTGTAAAAGGACGGATAAGACAGGTACGAGGGATAAACCAGGGAAGTTGTGCGTTGGTAATAGCAATACCCAGTTGAGTTGCTATTTTACCACCGACGGTTTCGTGGGGTCTTGTTGGTTCTGTGTCAATCAATTCTCCGTCTGCAAGTTCATAGCGGGGGTTGTTACTGTATTCAAGGATGAAATCTGCGAAAGTTAATAATTTTGTTAATGCTTGAACCATAACTCACTCCATCTTTATTGATTATGATTCGCTACCCTGTTACCAGGAAGAAAACAATCTTGTCAAAGTTTCAAGCGGTCACTGGTCACTAGTTGAGTTAAATGCTTGAGAATACGCAATACATCGTATAATTCATTGCCAGGATTACGCATTAAGAAACCTTTTGATAAAGAATAACGGGTAGGTTTTCCTTTGATTAATTTCACAAAAATAAACTCGCTACCTGTAGCAATCATCCCAAAACTGGGTTGATCATGATAGGGATTACCTAACATATATGATAAAATTTGCGCCAGTCCTTCTTCAATAGAAAATGAAGCTTTTTTTGACTCAATAATCATCACCCATAATTGATTTTTTAAAACTAAAATATCCATTCTCCCCTTAATAATTACATCTTCATCTGGTACAGCAATATCTATAGATTCTTCCGATTTTACATAAAAGGGAGATAGGTAAAAATCACCGATAAAAAGTATTGGGTCTACAATTGCCATTCTGACAACATCTTCTAGTAATGGTGGATAATTGAGAAGATTCAAATAACCAGCTTTTACTTTGTCTAAAAGTTGTTTATCTAAATCTGTAATTTCTGGTAATCCTGCTTGCCATTCCCAGAAAAATTGTCCATCTAAAACTAACTCAATGCCAAAATTATCAATTAAGTAGCGTAAATTAATATCTTTTGCTGGGAGTGTTTGTGTCATTATTTGGTTGATGATTGGTAATAGGAAGCAATCTTTAATATTTTATTTAGAACCGCTATAATCATCTAATGCTTGTTTTAATTCCTCTACTAGCTGGAAATATCATCATATACTTGGTATTATGGGAATTTATTGATCTCAATATTTACCGCTGGTGAAGGAAAAAGAATTTAAAAAAAGGCAAATATAGAAGAGAATTATGGGATATCCTGAGATCAATAGGACAGATATTCGCCAAATAAAGTAGAATGAAGCTGGCAGAAAGAGTAAGTAGGGTAACACCTTCCATCACCTTAGCCATTACAGCTAAAGCTAAGGCTATGAAGGATAAGGGTATAGATGTTTGTAGTTTTAGTGCTGGAGAACCGGATTTTGACACCCCAGCGCACATTAAAGCCGCAGCCTCAAAGGCTTTGGCTGAGGGTAAAACCAAATACGGTCCAGCCGCAGGAGAACCAAAGTTAAGGGAAGCGATCGCTCGCAAGCTAAAAAATGATAATGGTCTTAATTATAAGCCAGAAAATGTGATTGTCACCAATGGTGGTAAACATTCTCTTTACAATTTAATTGTAGCACTGATTGACCCCGGCGATGAGGTAATTATCCCCGCTCCATACTGGTTAAGTTACCCCGAAATGGTAACTTTAGTCGGTGGGAAGTCTGTGATTGTAGAAACAGACGCTTCTACAGGCTACAAAATCACCCCAGAACAACTGAAACAGGCAATTACCCCAAAAACTAAGTTATTTGTCCTTAACTCCCCTTCCAACCCCACGGGGATGGTATACACGGCGGCGGAAATTAAGGCTTTAGCACAGGTAATAGTTGATGCAGATATCTATGTGGTTTCTGACGAGATTTATGAGAAGATTCTCTATGACGGTGCAGAACATATCAGTATTGGTGCTTTAGGTGAAGAGATTTTTAACCGGACTTTAATTAGTAACGGTTTTGCTAAAGGTTACGCAATGACGGGTTGGCGCTTGGGTTACTTAGCCGGACCTGTAGAAATTATTAAGGCCGCTAGTACCATCCAAGGACATAGTACCTCAAATGTGTGTACTTTTGCTCAATATGGAGCGATCGCTGCTTTAGAGGGTTCTCAAGATTGCGTAGAGGAAATGCGTCAAGCTTTTGCTAAACGTCGTCAAGTCATGTTAGACAGACTCAACGCTATTCCTGGTTTGAGTACGGCTAAACCAGACGGTGCTTTTTACCTATTCCCAGACATCAGCAAAACCGGCTTAAAATCCCTGGAATTTTGTGACGCATTATTAGCAGAACATCAAGTTGCAGTTATTCCGGGTATAGCTTTCTGTGCTGATAATAACATTCGTCTTTCCTATGCTACGGATTTGGCGACCATTGAAAAGGGAATGGATAGATTAGAGAAATTCGTGCTTTCTCGTATCTAATTAAGTGATTATACAGAATTAATCTCAGGTTGCATAGGATAATTTATCTGACAAGACCGACGCTTTCAGAACAAAGAGAGGAGTTTGGGGAATGTATTAATCTTGATCTGCGGCTAATAATTCTGGATATTTGATTCTATGCAGCCTGATATTAACTTGGTAATAAACCCATTTCCTGTAAACCCTGATAAAGTCGTTGTGCTTCTTCGGGGTTATGCAG
Source organism: Anabaena sp. FACHB-1391 (assembly GCF_014696755.1). Lineage (NCBI taxonomy): Bacteria > Bacillati > Cyanobacteriota > Cyanophyceae > Nostocales > Nostocaceae > Anabaena > Anabaena sp. FACHB-1391. The sequence continues at coordinate 122,600 of NZ_JACJQS010000010.1, forward strand.
TTCATGGAGAGAAATAGCATATTCAAAGGCTTCTAAACTAGCGGAAACATGACCAATTTTCAACAACACAACCCCCAAATTTTGATAAGCTTCTGCATAATCAGGATTGAGATTAATAGCATGATTATAGCAATCAATAGCCTGGGAAAATAATCCCATAGCTTTACATACCATCCCCAAGTTATAATAACCAATTACGAAATTAGGATCAATTTTGATAGCTGTTTCATAGGCAATTTTTGCTGCTGGTAAATCTCCCAGATTTTTTAATAAATTTCCTAAATTATTATATCCTCCTAATTTTAGAAGTGAATAAATAGGTAATTTTACCGCAGCTTGATAATGATGAATAGCTGAGGATATATCTTGTAGATGTGTATAAGCAATTCCCAAATGATAATGTAATTCATACAAGATATCATAATTTATATCTTGATTAAATTGATTAGTAATTAATTGATTTAACCCTCGATTTAACAAATCCATACCTTGATTAATTTTGTGATTATGCACATACAAAGCCCCCAATTTACTACAAACATAAGCGTCATGGGGATGATTTGCAAAAAATTCCTCCATTGCGGCTGCGGCTTTAGTATATTTATGCAGTGCATTAATCACAGATTTTTGATAACCAGTGTGGAGAATTGCTACCCCGGGTAAATAACCAACTTCCCAACATGGTTCTTGAGTTAAAATTGTCGTCACACTATCATCAATTAAAGCATGATAAGGGCGATCGAAATATATATTTGGATGATTACGAAATAGTCGAGAAACCAGAGAATAAGGTGATTGTGTAGAACCGACTTCTTGACGCACCAAATTAATGACAAGATATTCTTCCTTAAGAAGAACTGATTTAAGTAAAGGAATAATTTCCGACGTTAAAGTTTCATCAGCATCTAAAACCAAAATCCAATCACCCGTCACATATTTTAAAGCCTGATTTCGAGCCGAACTAAAATTATTATTCCAAGTAAAATAATAAACCTTAGCTCCAAATTGTTCAGCAATTTGAGGAGTTTTATCAGTTGAACCCGTATCAAGAACCACAATTTCATCAACAAAACCTTTTACACTTCCTAAACACCTTGGTAGAGTAGTTTCTTCATTTTTGACAATCATACACAGGCTAATTTTCATCTCTTAAAACCATGGTATTTACAAAGTTAACCAATAATACAAAACCAACCATAACCCAAGACAATTCACTTGTAAATTTTCCTTGTCTCTCTGGTTTGTATTTCTTAAAAAAGATATTTAAACAGGATGGAAATAATCATAAATATCTTGCGCTAACCGGGAACCAATTCCGGGAACTTCCGTTAATTGTGTAAATGTCGCTTGACGAATATAATCAATGGAGCGAAAATGAGCTAATAGTAACTTTTGTCTATGTTGTCCTAAACCGGGAATTTCATCTAAACGAGATCGTTTTAATTGATCACTTCTTTGTTGACGATGAAAACTCACAGCAAATCTATGGGCTTCGTCTCGTAATCTTCTTAATAATTGTACTCCTGGTTGTTCTGGGTTAGTTTTTAAAGGTTGAGATGAATTTGGTAAAAAGATTTCTTCTCGCTTTTTAGCCAAACTAATAACCTGCAAATCTCTTAATAAATTCATTTCTGTTAAAATACCCACAACAGCAGATAATTGACCTTTACCACCATCAATCATAATTAAATCAGGCCAGTCAGAATTACCTAATCTTGTTAATTGGGGATTTGCGATATAATTACGAAACCTTCTATGAATAACTTCGGCTAAACTAGCGAAATCATCTGAATGTCCAATTGTAATATTAGGGTTTTTAATTTTGTAATGTCGGTAATGTTGTTTGGCTGGTAAACCATCAATAAATACTACTTGAGAAGCGACGGTATTAGTACCTTGAATATGGGAAATATCATAACCTTCAATACGTTTTGGTAAATCTGGTAAATTGAGAATAGTAGCTAAATCTTGAGTTGCTTGTAGATTGCTATCTCCCAATTTCTGCATTCTTTGTAATTCATATTGGGCATTTTTTTCCACCATTTCAATTAATTCGGCTTTAGTTTGTCGCAAAGGGGCTAAAATTGTCACTTTTTTGCCTTTACGTTCTGTCAAAATATCGGACAGAATTTCACTATCTGGTAAATCATGTTGTACTAGAATTTCGCTAGGAATTTCTATATTTTCTGCTGTTTGGTAATGTTCTTCTAAAACTCGTTGTAAAATTTCTCCAGGTTCAGGGTGGGAGTCAGCAACAAAGGCCAACCGGCCAACTAATTGACCAGCGCGAATTTGAAATAGTTGAATATGGGCGTGTTGATTATCTGTGGCTAAAGCGATCGCATCTCGTGAGATTGTATCATTAGGTAAGGATACTTTTTGGTCTGCATTGAGGGATTTTAAAGCAACTATTTGATCACGGATTTTGGCCGCATTTTCAAAATCCAATTCCTCCGCAGCCCTTTGCATTTGTTCTGTTAAGATATTAATTAATTCCTGAGTTCTTCCTTGAAAAACCATCGCCACTTTCTGGACAATTTTCCTATATTCTTCTGGAGAAACTAATTTTTGACAAACTCCAGGACAACGACCTATATTATAATTTAAACAAGGACGATCTTTAAATAAGGGTTGTGGTCTTTGTCGCAGGGGGAAAATGCGTTTACATAAATGCACAATTTCCCGTAATAAACCGGAATCTGTATAAGGTCCGTAGTATTTATCTTTTTTATGTTTTGCTAATTGACGTTTACGAGTTATAAAAATACGCGGATATTCCTCTGACCAAGTAATACAAAGATAGGGATATTTTTTATCATCTTTGAGTAAAACATTAAAATATGGTTGATTTTGTTTAATTAAATTGGCTTCTAGTGCTAATGCTTCGGCTTCACTATCAGTGACGATAAATTCAATTTCTGTCACTAATTTGACCATCGTGTTGATACGTTCCGTTTTATTGCTGGAGTCGCGGAAATAGGAACGGACACGAGAACGCAATTTACGAGATTTACCTATATATATTAAGCGATCGCTGCTATCTTTCATTAAATAAACCCCCGGTTCTGGAGGAATTTCCCCTAGACGATTTTCTAGTTTTTCGGGATTTTTAACTAGTGGTAGTGTTTGCGAATTTATGGTCATAATTGTCATAAATTTAATTAATTTATGTAATTTTACACGACAAATATTAAGATTTTTTTAAAATGGCTCAGTTCATAGCATACTTCTAGACAAGTAAACACACTCCATAGAGGGATGCAAAAAAAGAGAAGTAGATTTACATTAATCCTGGTGTGTCGAATAACTGCTTTTTATGAGGTTTAGCTTCATGCTAGACCTTTTTCCTTATTTGAGAAAAAATCCCCAAAATATACCATTCTATATTACTTAGTTCTTTCTTTTGCACCCCATAACAGATTTTGTGAATATTGATATACATACTTTAGACTTTAGATAGATTAATATCAGCATCAATTAATGTATATTCAGTAGTTATAGTAAACAATTGGTATATATAGGCTTGGTAAACCACTAAGCCTTTCTTATTATTGTAACTTCTTACGCACCAAAAGCACAAATATCTTCTTTAATTCTACTTTAGGTAGTAGAAATATTTATGAAAATTGAGTAGTGTTAACTTTGATTAATGCCTGAAAAACGTGTATGGACTCTGAAAATAATTTCAGGGTCTTTTTTTATTTCTGATCAAGTAACAGGGAAACGGCTAAAAACACTATAGTTTCGTTAATTATCATATTTTGTCGGTTTTGTAAACATCTTACAGAATGATGAATAGGAATAACATCCGGTTTAAAGTAGTTATATATGGTAAACACCTGGTATATATAGAGGCTTGGCTAACACCCAAGCCTTTTTTATGTCTAATTTATTTAGTAAGATTTTATATACTTTACCCCTGTAGTATCAATATCTGTGGTGACAATGCTCTATCATTTTTAGGACAATTTGGACACACCCCATAGGAAGATGATCTATCAGCAGAGTAGGACTAAATTAATTAAGTACGTTGTTAAGCACAGCAATTATGGAGGTTTGGTTGAAAGCGCCAAACCTTTTTTTTCGTTGCAACTACATGAAGCTATATCAATATCAATTTTTTGAAGGTTTAACCAGAATCCCCAGGAAGAGGAGGTAGGGTAAAAGTTGAAAATTCCGTTTCAAACCCAAAAAATCTTACATGATGACCAGCTGAGGGTAATAAAATAGTTATAGCCCACATTCCGCACCCCAAACTGTCACAGAGGTAAATTACGTAGAGAAAAAATTAAAGAGAGCATCAAAACAAACATATAAAGTGAAAAAAGGCATTTGAGAAACAGTAAATC